>NATW01000045.1 GCA_003094555.1 gamma proteobacterium symbiont of Ctena orbiculata | reverse complement strand
GGCCCTCTCTACACAGGTGTTATTCTAGCGCTCATCGCATGGGGCGCTGAAGGCATAGCTTTTTATGTAATCCTGCAGTCACTCGATATCGATACGACTATCAAATTAGCAGTAGGAATCTATTCTGTCAGCATCTTGGCCGGAGCATTGTCCCTCATACCCGGCGGGCTGGGTGGAGCAGAAGCGGTTATGATCCTGCTATTGAAGCTTGTTGGCGCAGATACCCCGACGGCTGTCGCTGCCACATTGATCTGCCGCTTGGCCACACTGTGGTTTGCCGTCATCATCGGCGGCATTGTCATTGCCGCCGTAGAAGTCAATAATAAGAACAATGGCAATCAGACTTCCAATCCCCCTCAGTAATACTAATGCGATGAATATACTGTAAGCATGGAGGATTCATGACAACAACCAATAATAAACCACTAGTCGTGGACCTGGACGGGACACTGATTCAAACCGATCTACTCATTGAGTCTGTGCTTGCATTGATAAAACATAATCTCCTCTATGTATTCCTACTTCCCATTTGGCTTCTCAAGGGCAAAGCCAAGCTCAAACACGAAATAGCATCACGGGTTGATATCGATGCAAGCCTGTTACCTTACCAGGATAATTTTCTTGAGTACCTCAAGGCAGAGCATGTCAATGGGCGCAGACTTATTTTAGCCACCGCGTCAAACGAAAAATTCGCACATTCCATAGCCCACCACCTGGGAATCTTCGCCGATGTGCTTGCGAGCGATGACCAAATAAACCTCTCCGGGCAACATAAACTTGAAGGGCTACAAAGGGCTCTTGGCAACCAGAATTTCGTTTATGCTGCCAACGCGATGGTCGACCTTCGAGTCTGGGAGGGGGCTGACTCGGCGGTGCTCGTCAATCCGGAGCCTGGCGTGATAAAGGCAGTCCAGGATCATGTTGAAAATCCCCTCGTATTTGAGACCCCTGACCTCAACTCCGTCAAAAACTATATCAAGGCATTGCGATTTCACCAGTGGCTAAAAAACTTTCTTATATTCATTCCACTCTTGATGGCTCACAAGTTTTACGACCTGCAACTGCTTTCTCAGGTTTTTGTGGGTTTTATTGCCTTTGGATTGTGTGCTTCAAGTGTCTATTTACTCAACGATTTATTAGATCTGGCCGACGACAGACAGCACCCCACCAAGCGTCATCGCCCCTTTGCTGCCGGTACCATTTCCATTCTCAAAGGCACCCTGCTCATCCCCGTGCTTTTGATTGCAGCATTCGGTCTTTCACTGCTTTTACCGCTTGAGTTTACCGGCGTACTCGCACTCTATTATGCGATCACAATCGCATATTCTCTCTACCTTAAACGGTTCGCCCCAATCGATATATTAACTCTGGCCGGCCTCTACACAATTCGCGTTATCGCCGGTGCGGCGGCAGTTTCAATCATGCCATCTTTTTGGCTGCTGGCCTTCTCCATGTTCGTATTCTTAAGCCTGGCGCTGGTCAAACGCTTTACAGAATTATTGAAGCTACAACACCAGCATCAGACCACGACACGCGGTCGTGGTTATTCGACAATAGATCTCCATACCCTTGCCCAATTTGGAAGCGCCAGCGCGTACACCGCGGTACTTGTACTAGCACTCTATATCAACAGTGATGACGTGACAAAACTCTATTCCCACCCGGAACTGATCTGGATGCTGTGCCCGCTTGTACTCTATCTTATGACGAGGATCTGGCTATTGGTGCACAGGGGAGAACTTGACGAAGATCCTGTGGTATTCGTTATTCGCGACCGTCATAGCCTGTGGCTGGTAATGATTGGCGCAGTATTGTTATGGTTGGCCATATAAGATGACAGAAAAACGCTATCAGTCCTGGGGACGCTACCCCAAAGTCACACAGAACGCACACAATCTCTATTGGCGTGATGACTCTCTCCCGACGCAAGCCATGTCTGGAAAATCCTTTCTCCCGATAGGTAATTGCAGAAGTTATGGAGATGTATGTCTGAATGATGGTGGCATAGTTATGAATTGCCGCCACCTGGACCACTTCATTCAATTCGACCAGGCAACTGGACTCCTGCGTTGTGAAGCAGGCGTGTTACTCTCAGAGATCCTTCAGCTGACAGTTGCCAAGGGTTGGTTTTTACCAGTCACGCCTGGCACCCAGTTTGTCACTGTAGGCGGCGCAATAGCCAACGATGTACATGGTAAGAATCATCACAAAGCCGGAACATTCGGCCAACATGTGCGCAGTTTTGAACTGTTAAGGTCTGACGGTACGCGGCTTATTTGCTCAACAAATGAAAATAGCGAGTACTACCAAGCCACTATCGGCGGCCTGGGTCTCACGGGTATCATCACCTGGGCGGAGATCCAGCTTCATCCCATAAAAAACGCATATATCGATCAGGAGATCATTCGCTATAGCAATCTCAGTGAATTCTTTGCAATCGCTCGAGAATCCGACCAGGACTTTGAGCATACGGTTGCCTGGATCGACTGTCTGGCAAAAGATAAACAGATTGGCCGCGGCCTGTTCATCCGCGGCAATTACGCAGAGACCATCGGCGCAAAAGCGCCAAGACACTTTTCAAAAAGAATATCTTTCCCACTCGATCCTCCTTTTACATTGGTCAACCACCTGTCGCTCAAACTATTCAACACACTCTATTTCAATAAACAGCGCACAGACAGGATTCAGGGTCCGATACACCACCAACCATTTTTCTATCCACTGGATGCAATACATAGCTGGAATCGCATCTATGGATCAAAGGGATTCTTCCAATATCAATGCGCAATACCGACAGAGCAGATGGAAGATGCTATACACGAGATCCTGCAACGCATCAGCAGGGCCGGTCTTGGCTCATTCCTAACGGTGCTGAAACTGTTCGGCAACAAGCCATCGCCAGGGTTACTGTCATTCCCCATGCCTGGTGCGACCCTGGCACTTGACTTCCCGAACAAGGGAGCACAGACACTGCAGCTACTGAGTCAATTAGATGAAGTTACCCGTTCGGTTGACGGACGCATCAATCCATCCAAGGACGCACGCATGTCAGGGGAGGATTTCAGAAACAGCTATCCGAATTGGGTTAAGATGGAACAATATATGGATCCAAATATTTCATCGAGTTTCTGGCGGCGGGTAACGGAGTCATCATGAAAAAGGTACTTATCATCGGAGCAACATCAGCGATCGCCGAGGCCACCGCACGCTTGTTCGCAGAGGCTGGGGACGCATTATTTCTTGTGGCCCGCAATCAAGACAAACTGGACATTATCGCAGATGATTTGAAGCTGCGTGGTGCGGCGACTGTTTCGACCGAGATCCTTGATGTACTAGAGTACTCCCGGCATAAAGCAGTAGTTCATGCCGCCGTTGAGGCCCTCGATGGACTTGATCTGGCTCTCATAGCCCACGGCACCCTGCCTGACCAAAGCGCATGCGAACAATCCTTTGAGCTCAGTCACAAGGAGTTTGAGGTCAATGCGTTAAGTACCATATCCCTATTAACACATTTGGCCAACCACTTCGAGAATGAGGGCAGTGGAACGATCGCTGTCATATCGTCTGTAGCTGGAGATCGCGGACGTCAAAGTAACTACCTATACGGCTCCGCGAAAGGAGCACTATCGATATACCTGCAGGGACTACGAAATCGCTTGTATAAGTCTGGAGTGAATGTTCTGACGGTAAAACCCGGGTTTGTTGACACTCCGATGACGGCCGCCTTCGACAAAGGGTTTTTATGGGCCTCGCCGGCCACAGTGGCAGACAAGTTAAACAAAGCGATCAATAGTCAAAAAGATGTTGTTTATATTCCATGGTTTTGGCGCTATATAATGGCCATTATCAAATCAATACCCGAGCTTGTTTTCAAGCGACTATCTTTGTAATGTATATCTAAGCTTCATAATATCCCATTTCAAAACAGATAATGCAGCATGATCTCTTTATGGCCACTATGAGGAATGTGCCATGTCAGAGCGTAAATGAACAGCAGCGCCACCACCCCCATATATAGCGAATATTTTATTATTTTGTTACCGAAATTTATGCGTTGGATATAATCTTTAATTCCAGCAGTAATACCCCCTGTAGCATCTGCAGCTAATGGACTGGCCATTGAAACAATCATTAGCGACACCAAATGAATGTAGATGAACCGCCCCCAATCTACAGCAACAAAAAATAACGGTATCGTCCCTATGACAGTGCTCAGGAAAAGCATTTTGACAGCCGCACTGGATGAAATGATGGAAAACCTGTTTGCGATTGGAATATATGCAATCAGCGCAAGTAGAGAGCAAATTAAATATTTCCAAATATAGTCGTTCCTGGCAATATTGCTTTGCACGATATCTCTACCATAACCCGTGGATTCAGACAGCGCCGCAATAGCCCCAAGACTCTCACAATTTACGGCCGCGTGCTCTTTCAACGAATTACAGATTTCACTCACATGTTGCTCAGAGCCTGTGTAGATAAGTGCGAGGAGAAATGCAATAACCGACAATCCAACGTAAATCGACACATAAAATAGATCCTTTTTCTCAAAATACTCAGATTTATAGAAATACAACATCAGAAAATATGGCAAAAATACAGCCAGCATTTCATGGGATAACACCAAAACCGGATAGATAAGGAGTACTAAGATGGAGGCTATTTTTTGCGTACCGGGCTTTGTCGTCAGCATCAACCAGACATAAGAGGAAAATAACGCCAGATATAGTATCTCTTTTCTGAAACCACCCTGTATATCATGCAAATGATAGGTAAAGATGAATGGCGATATAATCAGCACAATATACGCAAGCAGATTATTCTGCCTTCTGAGTAATAAACCCGTGAACAGATAGAAAATAAAATAACACAGCACCTGGGTAATAAATACGAATGAACCTGGCTTGATACCGGTTATATTCCATAATCCGAAGTAGACTTCGCCAAGCAGCCCCCGGCGCACAAACCCTCCCTGGTAATTGATGAGCCAATCGGCGATACGCCAATTGTTATTGTCCACATAGCCTTGCCATGACGCAGACGCTGTCAATAAAAACATAATCGCAAGAAAAGTGAACAGTAAATAATCCTTCAAATCAAACTGCTTAATATTGCTTTCCAATGAGAGCAGTTTGTAGAGTCCTGGTGTAACCAGTGTGAAGAAGACACAGAGAAGCAAGAGCAGATGGTAGGATTCATCAAACGCGTTGTAATAAACACTAAGAGGGATGGTATCCTGACCACCAATCAGCCGGTTAAAAATAGATGCATTACCTTCATAGATCGACTTTATGGCATCATGCCCAAAGTACCCGATAATCGTCACGCCTATCCAGAGTAATGCAAACAGCAGGTACAACAATCTTTTTTTAGTAAACATTTTAACTAAATACTCTCAATTACGGAGTCACAATCTATCGGGTAATAGATACAGAATATCTGTATACAGACAACAGCTATCACCGACACCCCCGTCATACGAACCACGCAATGTTCTGCACGAGCCAAAAAATAGCATTCAAGCGAACATCAGAGTACACACCCAGTCGCCTATTATGAAATTTACTGTGATATTTTCAGCATACGCAAACACGATCGATTCCAAGCGCCTTCACTTCTAAACCAATCTCTTTCAGGGTAGTTGACCTTCTTGTGTCTTGAATTGCATAAAATCTATAGGACCGGGTCTATCCATACCGATTGAATCTTCTACGCAATGGCATCTTCCCCTCGAGCCGAAGCGCAGCCGGTTCAGCTCTTCACACCCTTTTCGATCCCCCACTGCCGGTATGACAAGAGGCTGGTCACTGAATGGTGTGTAGTCATCCGGCGCATGGATATGGCAAACCACTTCCCTGGCATGAAGCTGGGAGTAACAAACACCACACAGGATAATTGTAACGGCGAATGAACGCCAGGCCATACTCATTCGTAGGGCGTCACCTCTTCCGCCTCTATCTGATACCCGGCGGTCGCCAGGTCACTGTCAAAGGATTTGGCACTCAGAATCCCGTATACCCAGACCGTATCGAAGGCCTGACGTATCTTCGCGTCACCTTTGGGCACCTTCACATAGACGGTCTGATTGGCTGGGGGGGGAGGTACATGGATACAGGCACCATAGTAGGGTACCAGCAAAAACTCGGTCAGCTTCTTGCCGTCTCCTTCAATGGGCACCACGAAACCGGGAAGCTTGACCCGTTTGCCATCCAGGCTTTCAACCACTGGCGCCTCCGCCCAGGCCGCCTCCAGTTCCTCCAGTATCTTCTGTGCCCTGGGGTCATCGTCTTCAAGTGCGTTGATATCGCCAAACTGCTGCATGATCTTATCCGGACGATAATCCTCGGGAATCATGGCATCCCACTCCAGTTCCTGGGCAGGCTCGGCATGCACGGGTGTCAGGGACAGGAGTGAGAAAAATAACAGTACAACAACCCAGAATTTCATAAATGGTCCTCTAGTGTACCTCGTCATAGATTCTATACCATTCAGAGCCAGCAAAGGGCCATCCGCGGCGTTATGCCTCTTGGAAAGGACCCGGCCATTCCCTGCGAGTCATGCCTTGCACCCCAGGGGCACTTCCTTCGGGGCGCGGCTATCCCTTGCTGACTCGCTGAAGGGTACAGAATCTATGACGAGGTACACTAGATTCGTATGCTCATGCCATCCGCAAGTGAGTAGCGGTAGGCGCGGTAACCGGGTATTAGGCCAATGACCAGAGCGGAAGTTCCGACCAGCCCCAGGATCAACCACTCCCGCATCGAGGGAAGGCCGATTGGCAGGTGGAGGCCATACTGGGTCTCGACATAGGTCTGAGCAAGAAGCAGCCCGGCATACAGCAGCAGCAAGCCCAGGGCGATCCCGATCAGGCTGAGCAAGAGACTCTCACCGGTGACCAGAAGCAGGATATGTCCCGGACGCGCCCCCACCGAGCGCAGGATCGCCATCTCGCGCCGCCGTTCGTTGAGACTGGCCAGCATCACGGTCAGGATGCCGATCAGGCCGACCGCCACCACCAGCACGGTGATGATCAGCAGGGCGTTTTCAGCCACGCCGATCAGGTCCCAGAGCTGTTGCAGCGCCACCCCTGGCAGCACTGCAAGCAGGGGCTCCTTGCGGTAGTCGTTGATCTCGCGCTGCACCCGAAAGGTGGCGATCTTGCTTTTCAGCCCCACCAGGAAGGCGGTGATCGCCTTCGGCGTCAGGTCCTTCTCAAGGGCCTCTTCAGCACTTATTTTCAGGCCACTGACCTGCCTGCCGGCAACCCAATCGGCATGGATTGCCTCGATACCCTCGAGCGGGACATGTACGGTACGATCGACAGGGGTGCCGGTGGGCTTGAGTATGCCCACCACCCTGAACGGCTTGTCATCGTGCAGGGTGAAGCTGGTCTTGCCGGCGCCGTGAGCGATGACGATCTCCTGGCCTATCTGATAATCGAGTTTCTTTGCTACCTCATGGCCCAGGACCGCTTGATAGACCGTTTCGAAAGCCTGACCCCGAGCAAATGTCAAAGATCGCTTGTTGGCGTACTTGTAGTGCTGGAAATAGTCCTGGCTGGTCCCCATCACCCGGTAACCTAAATGTGAATCACCCAGCGAAATTGGGATGCTCCACTCTACCATGGGATGTTCGGAAAACTTTTTATAGCTCTTCCATGAAATATTGTTGGTGGCGTCGCCGATACGGAATACCGAGTAGAGCAGCAGGTTGATGGCACCGCTGCGCGCGCCGACGACCAGGTCCGTACCGGAGATGGTGTTGGCGAAGCTGTTGCGGGATTCCACCCGCAGTCGTTCCACCCCCAGCAGCAGTGAGACACTGAGAGCGATACTCAACAACACCAGGCCCGCGGTAAAGCGGCGATTCAACAGGCTTTTGAATGCAAGAGAGAGAATCGCCATCAGATCGCCCCCTGCCCTGCCCGGTTAACCTCGTCCAGGGTGATATGACGCTCGAACAGGGTCTCGAGCTGACGGTCATGACTGACGAAGAGCAAGGTCGAGCCTGTCTCTTCACACTCCTGGAACAACAGCCGGAGAAATGCCTGTCGCATATCGCTGTCGAGGGCAGAGGTCGGTTCATCGGCGATGATGATCCCGGGAGCGCCGATCAAGGCCCGCGCCGTCGCAACACGTTGCTGCTGGCCGACACTCAGTTCGGTTACCGGGCGATCGACGAGATCCTCATCCGCCATATCCAGGTGTGCCAGTAACCGCAGGGCTTCATCCTGGAGGCTGTTTCCCGATGCTGTCGCTTTCTCTTTGCGCAAACGCGAGAAACGACAAGGCAGGGTAACGTTGTCAAGCACAGAGAGATAGGGAATAAGATTGAACAGTTGGAATATAAAACCGATATGATCGGACCGGTAATGGTCCCTCCTGGCGCTGGAGAGACGGTTGATGGTCTCCCCTAGGATCGCCACATCACCCCCGGTTGGCAGATTCACGCCGGCGAGCAGCGCCAGCAGTGTACTCTTGCCGCTGCCGCTGGCGCCGCGAATAAAGATACGCTCGCCACGAGCCACCTCAAGCGCATCGATGTGCAACACCTCAGGAAGCTCTTTGCGCCATCTGAATCGGAGATTCTTAACCTCTATCGCAGCTGTTTGTGCCATCAGGTTAATCAGGTTTTTGCACGGTGTTAATTACCCCTAGAGTTCCAGAGCACTCTGTCCCGGGGTCAAGTCTATCTTCTGTTGCCCCCGTTTTGAAATGCTCTGCACCTCGATGACCTCGGTACCTGGAAACTGTTCAAAGAGCTTGATGTCAATCTTCTCCAGATGTGAGATCTCTGCGCATCTGAAGTGATAGTGTCCCGTGAAGTTGGAATGAGTCTCTTCTTCATGATCGTGATCTGCATGTTCCGCAAGGGGAGACTCCACCTCGATAGAGACAGGTTCACATTTGGCCGTGGAGGGGATGCTGAATACCAGATCCGGTTGCTTCAGGGTGCCAATGGCTGATTCGACTGCCTGGATCTGAGCCTCATTGGCCGACCTGTGTTCAAAGCCCACGATGTTCATGGCCGGCGTGTGAAATTCAATTTCGAGGGCATCGCCCTCTACGGCGATCAATAACTGCGCCTCACCATGGACATGAGCCTCATGCTGTTCGTGATCCGACTCAGCTGCATGTATTTGGATTGAACTGCCAAGCAGGGAGATTGACAATACAATAGCTCCCGGATCGATTTTTT
>NATW01000044.1 GCA_003094555.1 gamma proteobacterium symbiont of Ctena orbiculata | reverse complement strand
AGATTTTCATGGGCGTTGACGTACTCGAACTGATTCAGATGCACCAGGTCATATCGACGCTGTTGCAATCGTTGCATGAAGACATCGAAATTTGCAGACAATTCGAGTTTGACCGGCCGTTGCAGATGTTCTTCCAAATAGCTCGATAGGGGCCGAAACAGATTGGCTGTGACTATGGCGTCGCGTCGGGGGAAAATACCGATTAACAGCGGATCGGCCATCACGCCGGTTACCAGATTGGCAGCGATCAGGAACAGGATCAGGTGGACCCTGAACCGGTGAGGACTAAATCGTTTCACTATTTTGCGTTGTTCCATGATCTAATCTTCAACTAATTGATAAATAATTGTAAATGCGTAAAACCATGGATTATCTATTGTTAGCGGCAGGGTCCTGGCTAACTTAATAAGTACGCTATGTTTATATATGGAAGTAGATAGAGTAAAGATCAGACAAGATGTCATCATTTGGAAATAGACCAGGTCTAAATTATGCTGGAGTTCGGATCTCCCACCCTGAGCATCAAGGAGATTCGGCAATAAATCGATAATAAAGTGAGGGGAGTATGAGCAGCAGTAATTCACAGTTGTTGGCTGGGCAGCGGGCATTGATCACAGGCGCCAACTCAGGTATTGGTGCTGCCGTGGCCCGT
This sequence comes from gamma proteobacterium symbiont of Ctena orbiculata, assembly GCA_003094555.1. GTDB lineage: Bacteria > Pseudomonadota > Gammaproteobacteria > Chromatiales > Chromatiaceae > Thiodiazotropha. The sequence continues at coordinate 8,488 of NATW01000044.1, read as the reverse complement.
GGCCTTGCAATGGCGGGCGCCAAGGTGGTGATTAATTATGTAGTGAATGAAGCGGATGCCTTGAAGTTGGTCAACGAAATCGAAAAATCCGGCGGCGTTGCAATGGCTTTATACGCAGATGTCAGTAGTGAGAGCGAAGTACAGGCAATGTTCAATCGCATGATCGAAACCTGGGGGAGTATCGATATCCTGGTGAACAATGCCGGAATACAGCGCGACGCGCCATTTGTCGATATGACCTTGGCGCAGTGGAATAAGGTCATGGATGTCAACCTCACGGGTCAGTTTCTCTGCACCCGGGAGGCGACCAAGGAGTTTATCCGACGCGGGGTAGTGCCGGATCTATCCTGTGCCTCGGGCAAGGTTATCTGCATGTCCTCGGTACATGAGGTCATTCCCTGGGCCGGGCATGTCAACTATGCCGCATCGAAAGGGGGGGTGATGATGTTCATGCAGAGCGTGGCGCAAGAGATGGCGCATCAGAAGATCCGCGTGAATGGTATCGCGCCAGGTGCGATCCGCACGCCAATCAATCGCAGTGCCTGGGAAACCCCTGAGGCGGAAGCCTCCCTGTTGAAACTGATCCCATACGAGCGTATTGGTGATCCTGCCGATATCGCCAAGGCAGTGGTCTGGCTCGCCTCGGATGAATCAGACTATGTCACCGGTACGACACTCTTCGTGGATGGCGGGATGACCCTCTATCCAGGGTTTAGAGAAGGTGGTTGAGTCCTTGCGGTCGATCCGTTTCGGGCGTGCCATCTGTGGCGACCTGTGCCAGGCCGAACAGCGCGAGTGGCTGCTGACCAATGGCAAGGGTGCCTATGCGGCAGGCACCATGGCAACCAGCCTCACGCGTCGTTACCATGGTCTGCTGATCGCCCCACTCACCGGTGCCCTGGATCGCCACCTCATGATGACCAAGGCGGATGCCACCCTGCGGTTCGACGGTCGGGAGTGGCCGTTGTTCACCAATCGCTGGTATGGCAATGTGGTCGACCCCCATGGCTATGCCTATCTCGAGAGTTTCACCCTGCTCGGCAGGATGCCCGTGTGGTGTTTTGCTATCGGTGATATGAGCCTGGAGATGCGCATCTGGATGGAGCATGGGCAGGCTACCACCTATGTGGCTTATCGCTTGACTGGCGGGCAGGATGTGGCCGGGCTGAACGTGAATATGCTGGCTAACCGCCGCGATCACCATGGCATTATGCATGTCAGGGATAGCACCGCTTCGGTGACTGATTCGGATTGCGGTCTCTGCGTTGAATGGCCAGAGGGGGATCGACTCTCTATTCAAACCACCGATGCCAGATTTGAGCCCTTACAACACTGGTACGAAGGCTTTCTACTCTCTACCGAGGAGCAGCGCGGGCTCGCCTCAATCGACAACAACCTCTCGGTCGGCCGGATCAACTTTGAATTGAGGCAGGATAAGTGGGCGGGATTCGCTGTCACCCTTGAAAACAGCATCGACTTTGATCTTGAATTGTCCATGCAGCGATTTTTCGATCGTGATGCCAAGTTGATAGATAGCGGTAAAGGAGAATTTGCCAACCCGGTGCCTGACTGGATACGACGGCTGCAGCTGTCAGCGGATGATTTCTTGATCAAAAGAGTCCTGCCGTCCAACAAAACCGGTGATTCCATCATTGCCGGTTACCCCTGGTTCGGTGACTGGGGGCGTGACACCATGATCTCCTTGCCCGGTCTGACGATCGCCACGGGAAGATCGGATATCGCACGCGCCATTCTGCTCGGGTATGCGGAACTGGCCGACCAGGGGCAGCTGCCGAATCGATTCATTGGTGCCGGCGAGGAGGCGGAATACAACACGGTGGATGCCGCGCTCTGGTATTTCGAGGCGTGGCGCGCCTACGTCGATGCGACTCAGGATGAGAAGGCCCTGAAGCGTTGTTTTAAGGTGCTGGAGAAGATTATCGATTGGCATCTGAAAGGCACCAGATACGGCATCGGCGTGGACCCGGACGATCACCTGTTACGCGCAGGAGAACCCGGTGTGCAATTGACCTGGATGGATGCGAAGGTGGGTGAATGGGTGGTGACACCGCGCATGGGCAAGCCGGTGGAGATCAATGCACTCTGGTATAACGCCCTGATCATCATGGCCGACTTTGCACTGCGCCTTGGCAGGTCGGAGCAACCCTATCGCGATATTGCCAGCGCGGTAGGCGACAGCTTCAAGCGTTTCAAGAGGGTAGATGGACAGGGCCTCTACGATCTGCTGGACGGCCCAACAGGCGATGATGCCAGCATCCGTCCCAATCAGATCCTCGCCGTCAGCCTCCCGCATACAGCGCTTGATCAGACAACCTGCCGGGATGTTGTCCAGGTCTGCGGTAAGGAGTTGCTCTGCTCTTATGGATTGCGTTCCCTGAGTCCCCACGACAAGGCCTTCCGGGGTCACTATCGGGGAGGTGTTGCGGATCGGGATGGGGCATACCATCAAGGTACGGTCTGGGCATGGCTGCTCGGCCACTATGCCCTGGCGGAGTATCGGGTCGATGGTGATGCACAAGCGGCACAACAGCGCTTGGCGCCCCTGGCCGATCACCTGTGGGATAGCGGCTTGGGCTCGATCAGCGAGATCTTCGATGGCGACCCGCCCCACGCAGCGGCGGGAACACCGGCCCAGGCCTGGTCAGTGGCATGTACCCTGGATGCCTGGTGGCGTCTCGAACAGGCGAAACAGGACTGAAGGAGCGGGCATGGGCTTGGGTCAAAAGCAATTGAATGCAGAGCGCAAGCGGCTGGAGCAACAGCGACTCGGAGAGGCCGATTGGCAGTTGTGGGGGCCCTATCTCGCGGAGCGTGGTTGGGGTACCGTGCGTGAGGACTACAGTCCTCAGGGTACAGCCTGGGAGTATTTCGATCACGACCAGGCACGCTCCCGCGCCTATCGCTGGAACGAGGATGGCCTGGGGGGAATCTGTGACAGGCAACAGCGGCTCTGTTTTGGGTTGGCCTTGTGGAATGGGCGTGATCCTTTTCTCAAGGAGAGGGCCTTCGGTGTTACCGGCAATCAGGGGAACCGGGGCGAGGATGTCAAAGAGTACTATTTCTATACTGACGCCTTACCAAGCCACAGTTGGCTGCGATATCTGTATAAATATCCCCAACAGGCCTACCCCTATCAAGCGCTGGTAGATGAGAACGGTCGCCGCAGCCGGCTCGATCCGTCATTCAATCTGTTGGATAGCGGTGTCCTCAATGAACAGGGGTTTTGGGATGTGGATATCTGTTATGCCAAGGCCTCGGCAGAGCAGATACTGGTCCGCATCACACTGCATAACCGCGCTGAAAGCGATGCGGAGATCGACCTGTTGCCGCAACTCTGGTTTCGCAATACCTGGTCCTGGGGGGATGATGGAATTGAAAGGCCAGAGTTGCATGCAGAGGATTCCCTAAGCAGCGAGGCGGCATGGGGGGTCAGGTGTCAACACCCTGACTTGGGGGAGTATTGGCTCTATGGTGAGCAGGAGGGGGAGCTGCTGTTCACGGAAAATGAGACCAACAGAGAACTGCTCTGGGGGCAAACCTCATCCTCACCCTATGTGAAGGATGCCTTTCACCGCTATCTGGTGGCGGGTGAGATCGAGGCCGTCAATCCCGCGGCCAGGGGAACCAAGTTTGCCGCCAGATACCAGATCAAGGTCAGCGCCGGTGAGTCGAAAAAGATCGATCTGGTGCTCAGTGCGGGATCCCTGGAGCGACCTTTTCATGAGTTTGAAAAGCTGTTTGCCCAGCGGCGTTCCGAGGCGGATATCTTCTACGACCAGCTGTTGCCGGAGGGCGGCGTGGAGGACCACCGGATCATGCGCCAGTCCCTGGCCGGGATGATCTGGAGCAAACAGTTCTTCCATTTCGATGTGCAGCGTTGGCTGGAGGGTGACCAGGAAAAACCGCCCGGGGAGCGCCGCCAGGGACGTAACCATCGATGGCGCCACCTGCATGCGGCGGATATCCTGTCGATGCCGGATGCCTGGGAGTATCCCTGGTTCGCCGCCTGGGATCTCGCCTTTCACTGCGTCGCCCTGGCCCTGGTGGATGTGGACTTCGCCAAACAGCAGATCGAGGTGCTGCTGGGGGAGAACTATCTCCACCCCAACGGCCAGATCCCCGCCTATGAATGGGCCTTCGGGGATGTGAATCCGCCGGTGCATGCCTGGGGCACCCTCAAGGTCTACCGCGCCGAGCGGGTGCAGCGGGGGAGCGGCGACAGAAATTTCCTGCAGCGGGTGTTCCACAAACTGCTGCTCAACTACGCCTGGTGGATCAACCGCAAGGACAAGCATGGACAGAATCTGTTCGAAGGCGGATTTCTCGGCCTGGACAATATCTCGGTCTATGACCGTTCCAAACCCCTGCCGCCGGGATATAGCCTCAAGCAGGCCGACGCCACCGGCTGGATGGCCATGTTCGCCCTGAATATGACCATGATCGCCCTGGAACTGGCGACAGAAGACAGGGACTACGAGGCGATTGCCATCCAGTGCTATGAGCAGTTCCTCGCCATCGCCAAGGCGATCAGCGGCGGCGACGACAACGGCCCGTCCCTGTGGGACATGGAGACGGGCTTCTTCAAGGATCTGCTGATCACCCCCGATGGCTCGCATCATCGTATCGATGTCTACTCCTGGGTCGGATTGATTCCCCTGTTCGCCACCGAGGTGGTGGATAAGCGTCTGCTGGCGAATGTGCCGCGCTTCCAGGAGTTGTTGAAAAAACACAAGAAGGGGCTGTTCCAGGGGAGCTATGTCTGTGCCTGCCCCGATTGGGAGAACGACCAGGGGGAACATCTCCTGGCCCTGGTCGATCACAACATGCTGCCGCGGATCCTGAATCGTCTGCTCAGCGAGGATGAGTTCCTCTCACCCTATGGAGTGCGCAGTCTCAGCAAGCTGCATCAACACTACCAGGACCTTGGGCATCTACCCGGTATCGGCCAGACAAGCATTCACTATCTTCCAGGTGAGTCCGAGAGCGGGCTGTTCGGCGGCAACTCCAACTGGCGTGGCCCTATATGGCTGCCCACCAACTATGCATTGGTGCAGGCGCTGGAGAAGTACCATCGTTTCCTCGGCGATGACTTCAAATATCCCGTGCCATGCCTCTCCGGGGAAAAGCTGACCTTGCGGGAGATCGCCACACTCATCTCGGAGCGGCTGGTCGATCTCTATCGGCGGGACGGGCAGGGCAATATTCCGGCACTGCGCCGCGACAGCCCCTTTCAAACCGACGAGAGCTGGCGTCATCTCAATCTCTTCTATGAATACTTTCACGCCGAGACGGGGCAGGGGCTCGGCGCCTGCCACCAGACCGGCTGGACAGGCCTGCTGGCCAATCTGGTGATGCGGCGCTATCGCAAGGATATCCCGGTCTTTCTCGGGCATGAGGATGAGTCGTTGGCGAGGTAGCTGGGGTTACTGGTACACCCGTCCAGTGGAATCCTGAGTACGAGCTACTGCCTGGTTAAATCCTGAAGCTACTTTACCAGCCTGGGATCAAAGGTGAATTTCGTTATGGCACTGAACCTGGCTTTGGTTGCATCCGGATGCAATGGGTTAAAGACATAGTTGTATTCTCCAGACACAGAGGCACTGGGTACCTGAAGGATAAGCGAACTTCTATCGGTGACCCACTGATCCCCAACGGCTTGTACTGATGAGGCCATGGTGGGTTCTCGCCACTCCTCCGGTAAATCTGCTAGTGCGATGTGTTGCACCAACGCCTCGGGAAAAGAGACCTTCATTTTATAATAGTCATTAAGAAAGTCTGCTCGACCCAGGTGGATCAAGAGCTCCATAGCGGCTTGCGCCAAACTACTGCCAAGATAAACAACCCTGACACCTTTGCTGTTCCAACGTCCACCGAATAAGTAGGCCCCTTCACCGGACATCATCTCATCGGGGGACGAAGCAAACTCAGGGGCAGCGATGCGCCAGCCTGATGGCATCAGCTAAAAACCCCGTGGCGCAAGCGCCCGATCAGGTCTTCAACATCTCTGGCGCCCAGTTCTGTACTGGCGTGCTCCAAAGGGGATTCGCCGCCCAAAATATCGAGGGGGGTATGCAGCCAGGCTACAGCGGCTTCATCATTCCCCCGCATCATCGCCACCACAGCATCCTTAAGGCTGGCCAACCGAACCACCCGATCCGATTCATCCGTTTGCAGCAGTCCGGCTTTCTTTCGACGTTGTAGGGTCGAGGGTGGTATGGACAGAACCTGGGCTATCTCCTTTTGCGAGGTATGCAGTGCCTCCTCGAGTTGGGTTATGGCACTATATTTCAAGCCTTTTTTGATGCGGTTCAGTATTTTCTCTCGGTTGCCAGAGCGAATCCCTGTGACTTTCTGCACAAGACGGAGGCTCTCCTTCTTGGTCCTTCTGTGGGGCATAAAATCGGTGATACGGCCTGTTGCCGCATCAGGCTCAGTACGATGACCAGCTACGGTTCCCTTCTTGGGAGTGGCGACGGGTTTCTTTTTTGTGCCCATATGAACCTCTGAAAATACCCATATGGTTATTATATACTCTAGTTATGGGTCGGTCAAAGGAGGCTTGAGTCCGTTAATTAGACTAGAAGCTCATTTTTTGGTTGAAAAATGATCGTATAAGAAAGTGATGGGCCAACAGTGACTATTTTGCATTATCGGCAGCTTACATAGGTGTTTTTGTTGTTGTAATCGCCCTTATAAGCGTGAACAACACCATGTCATGAAACGAAATGCGAATGAAATTTGTGGGTTGCATAGGTCCGGCCCGTTAACTGGGGACCGTGCTTAACATTACTAAAGCTATTATTAAATGTGTTCAATGAGTTAGGATCTCAGAATTATATATTTACTTGTATAATATATATCTAGGAGTATAATTTGAAAGGGATTGTGTTCGTAGGGCGTTCGTTAGAAGTGATTAGGGACTTTCCTGAAGATGTGAAACGAGAGGCGGGTTATCAGTTGGACCGGGTGCAACGCGGATTGGACCCCGTCGACTGGAAGCCGATGTCATCGATCGGACAAGGCGTGCGTGAGATTCGTATCCAGGAAGAAGGACAGTGGCGCGTTATATATATATCGCGAAATTCGATGAGGCAATCTATGTTTTACATGCGTTTCGAAAAAAAGCACAAAAAACACCCAGACCCGATATTGAAGCGGCTAAACGAGCACTTGGTGAAGTAATTCAGAGGTTTCGTAATGAGTAAAGAAAAACAATTTAATAGTGTGTGGGATGCCTTGGAAGATGATCCTATCCGGGCTGAAAACCTAAAACTGAGATCGGCACTATTAATAGCGATTAACGAGGAGTTGACTTCCAGAGGCCTGAAGCAAAGTGAGGCTGCAGAACTGCTGAAAATCACCCAGCCACGCGTGAGTGCCTTGAGCCAGGGGAAGATCATTGATTTCCGATTAGATACGCTGGTGGATATCGCTCATCGTTTAGGATTGCATGTTTCTATAGAAATAGCTGCGTGATAATCATCTTTTTGTGAGTGCTTGATAAGCAGTATGTTTATATAATCGATGTTTGGATTACTCTATGTAGGAAAGAATGATTGAGTAGAGAATTTCCGCTTTCGACCCAAAGCAGTCATTCATTCTGGGTATATTTAAATGACATATCCTCTTTTTTGGTTCTATAAAAACAATGTGAATATATTTTATGGCTGTATATAAGGAAAAGTTAGAGGACCTAAATGATTTAAATCATGTTACTTCCTGTTTTTTAGAAGATGATTATCTATTTAGGGGTGAACCTATTGACTATGGTAAAACACGTTGCTCACCTAGTATTAGTAGGCCAGATGTACCAAAAGAGATTAGAAAGAAGGAAAAGGAATATTATAAGGAACTAAAAGATAAATTTTTAGATGATTATTTTGGTCATGTTAAAGAAGAAGAAAAATGGAAAAATTTTGGTGCAGGGCGCTGGTTAAGCCTCTTTCAACATCATGGATATCCAACGAGGCTTATTGATTGGACTTTAGATATTAAAGTAGCATTATCTTTTTTAATCAATGGCTGGAAGTATGATTGTACTAAGCGACTAGAACAACTCGAGAATTCTGGTTTATTATATGTACTAGATTATAATAAGTGTCGAGCTTATGAAATTCCAATCAGAAAAAAAATTATAAGGACACCCAAGCTAAAAAATTATAGAAAATTATAAGGACACCCAAGCTAAAAATGTTGCTGATGGGATCCACCCGCGTGCATCACCGAATATGATGGTTGCTTCATTTAGTCACTGATATTTACGTCATACAGCTTTTCTGTGAGAAAACAGCTTGATGATTACAGATGAATTGTTTTTTAGGCTGTTTTTGCACAGTGTCAGACAGGGTTGTACCTCAACTTACGCTGATGCAGTCGGTTTTAGGTGGGTGAGTATTATTTACGTAAGCAGTAGCCGCACAGCCCCGAGATTGGGCGTTCGGCGATACTTCAATCTACGGCATGCTGC
>NATW01000043.1 GCA_003094555.1 gamma proteobacterium symbiont of Ctena orbiculata | reverse complement strand
TATATCACCCCTGGATCTGAACATTGAAGAGGGGAAGATCGAGCGCCCGATCAAATCTGTGATGCGCTTTGCGGTGCCCATCTACAACAATCTTGGTTTGAAGAAGGGTATCCTGGTGTTGAACTATCTGGGTGATCGCCTGTTGAGTGATTTCAATCGCGCGGCGGCGAACATTGCCGATCATATCCATCTGTTGAATGCAGAGGGTTATTGGCTCAGCAGTCCCAGTGGAAGAGATGAGTGGGGTTTCCAACTCGAACATAAGCGACGCTTTTCCGAACGCCATGCAGAGGCATGGCAGGCGATTGGCGAACTCGGTTCCGGCCAGTTGCGCACCGAGGCGGGACTGCTGACCTTCGAGACGGTTACACCCTGGAAAGTGGCCTCCCAGACGATGCACGGTATCAGCGAGAGTGGCTATGCCATACCGGCTTATGCATCCCAGTGGAAGGTGGTTTCGCAGGTGCCGCAAAGGCAATACAAACCCGTTTTCTGGCAGTTCATCGGCCAGCACCTGCCACTCTATTTCACCATTCTGTTAGTACTCCTGTTCGGTTCCTGGTTGTTGACCCTGGCCAATCTGAGGCATCGCAATGCCCAGCGACAGAGTGAATATGAACGGCGCTTCCGGCAGACATTGGAAAATATGCAGTTGGCGGCGATAAGTCTTGATACGCAGAATCGACTGATCTTCTGCAACGACTATTTTCTACGCTTGACCGGTTGGCGGCAGGATGAGGTGCTTGATTGCGATTGGATCGAGCGCTTCATTCGCCAACATGAAAAGCAGTCATTGAAAGATGCCTTCAGAGGACTGCTGAATCAGAGCGATGCCTCACGGGATGTTGAGGTGGATGTGCAAATGAAATACGGCGGACATCGCAGGATAGCCTGGCACAATACACTTTCAACCGATTCCCAGGGACAGATCATCGGTATCACCGCAATCGGTGAGGATGTCACCGATCGACGTAAGGCGGAAGACAAGGTACGCAAGCTCTCCCATGCGGTTGAGCAAAGCCCCAGCATCGTGATGCTGACAGACAAAGAAGGCCTGATCGAATACGTCAATCCTAAATTCACCGAGGTCACCGGATATGAACCGAATGAAGTGATCGGTAAACGGCCTAATCTGCTCAAAAGCGGAGAGATGCAATCGGATGAGTATACGCAACTCTGGACCACCGTGAAGGAGGGAGAGGAGTGGCGGGGTGAGTTTCACAACCGGCGTAAAAACGGGGAACTCTACTGGGAATCCGCTTCGATCTCAGCACTCAAGAATCCTGCGGGTGAGATCACTCATTATGTGGCGGTTAAGGAGGATATTACCGAACGCAAGCAACTTCAGCGTGAGATCGAGATACATAATCAAGAGCAGGCACGCACACAGGCACTGACCACTATGGGCAGGATGGCGAGCATGATCGCCCATGATCTGAGAAATCCGCTCTCGTCGGTCAAGATGTGTATGCAGATGTTGAGTAAACAGGCTGAGGGTGAACTCTCTGAGCTTTCAGTCATCGCCTTGGATCAGGTTCGTTATATGGAGAATATCCTCACCGACATGCTGACCTATGCCAAACCCGAGGCGGTCAATGTGGAGTGGGTGAATATGGAAAAGTTGATCGATACGACCCTGCTCAGCCTGCAGCGGCGGATCGAGGATGCGTCGGTCCAGGTAACGGTCAATCACCAGCCGGGATTGCCGGCGCTACCGGCGGATGCAAATAAACTGAGACAACTCTTTTCCAATCTGATCGTGAACGCCATTCAGGCCACGGAGAGTCAGCCTGAGGAGGATCGCTCCATCCTCATCGACACTCATCAGGTGCTGACCGAATCCGGCAATACCATCGAGGTCACGATCTGCGACAATGGCGCCGGCCTGCCGGAAGAGGAGATGGAGCGTCTGTTCGAGCCCTTCTACACCACCCGTACCAAGGGTACGGGATTGGGGTTGGCCATCGTCAAACAGATCGCCGATCAACACCACGGAGAGGTGACATTGAGCATACATGCAACAGGAGGTGTTTGCGCCAAGGTCTGTCTGCCGACCACCCCTGTCAGCCATAAATAGCGCGCTATTCATTGGACAGGCGATCGTAGATTCCATTAGTCTAGGGGGGCATCCACCAGGCGAGAATGGGCCTGAAGAAATCACATATCACAGAATCCGAGACCATGGCCAGAATCCTTATCGTCGACGATGATTTTGCCAGCTGCCGGACCTTGCAGTTACATCTTTCCGGTTTGGGGCACGACGTGGAAATTGCCCATAGTGTGGAAGAAGGCATGCAAAGTTCCCGGCAGTTTCATCCCGAGGTCATCGTGCTCGATATCCGCATGCCGGGTAAATCCGGGCTCGAGGGTTTACCGGAGTTCAAGCTTGCGCTGCCGGGGGTGCGCATCATCATGATCACCGCCTTCCACGACATGGAGAGCACCATCGAGGCGATGCAGCAGGGGGCCGACGACTACATCCATAAGCCGATCGATCTGGACGAGTTCGATGCCGCCATCGAAAAGATTGTGCAGAACGGGGAGGGCGAGTTGGTGGACACCGCCGGAGAGCGCCTCTCCTCCCTCTCCATGGTCGGCCACTCGCGGGCGATGAAGGAGATCTTCAAGACCATCGGGATGGTGGCGAAGAGTCCGGCCACGGTGCTGATCACCGGGGAGTCGGGTACCGGCAAGGAGCTGGTGGCACGGGCGATCCACCGCAGTGGTAACAATCCGGAGGGACCCTTTGTGGTGGTCAACTGCGCCGCCATTGTGGAGACCCTGCTGGAGTCGGATATGTTCGGCCACGAGAAGGGGGCCTTTACCGGGGCTGTTACCCGCCAGGTGGGCAAGTTCACCCTGGCGGAGAACGGTACCATCTTCCTCGACGAGGTGGGTGAGCTGTCACCGGTGATGCAGGCGAAACTGCTCAGGGTCATCCAGCATAAGGAGTTCACCCCCCTGGGGGCGAAGCAGACCCATACCACCAATGCCCGCATCATCGCCGCCACCAACGTCAATCTCTCGGATGAGGTGAAACAGGGAAATTTCCGCGAGGATCTCTTCTATCGTCTGCAGGTGGTGAATATCCACTTGCCGCCGTTGCGAGAGCGCAGGGAGGATATCATGGGATTGGTCCAAGCCTTGCTAGGACGAATCAATAACGAGCTCAATCGTAAGGTCACGCATATCACCTCGGATGCCCTGGGCAGGTTGCAGGCGTACGACTGGCCGGGGAATGTCAGAGAGCTGGAGAACGCGCTGATGAAGGCGGTGGCCATGTGTCCGACGGAGAGCCTCTCCGTCGACCTCTTACCGGAGGAGATCAGCGGCATGAACAGCGGCGGGGATCACCAGCCACCGACAGTAACCGGCGCCATCAGCCTGCAGGCGATGGAGAAGGTGCATATCAAGTATGTGCTCGACCTGGTCGGTTGGCATCGGGGCAGGGCGTGCGAAATCCTCGAGATCTCCCGCCCCAGATTGCGACGCATGATGGCGCAATACGATCTCTCTCCACCGCCGGGTGTGGCGACTGAGAAAGAGGCAGATGAGTGATAAGAATCATACATAGGAAAGCATCTAAACGATGAAGAAGTTGATCTACCTTTTACTGCTGCTGCCGCTGGGTTGTACCAACCAGTCGGCTGATCCCCAGACGGCAAATGAAGCTGACTCGATACAAGAAAAAGGCCTGCCGACACAGCAGGAGCCGACGGCAAATCCCCATGCCGATTCAGCCACGCCAAGCTCCCTTAGCGGTGACAAACCCTTGGCCTCACGCAATCCCCACGCCCGCTTGAGCCCGGAACAGCACATAGCCGTGGCCCTGCAGCACGCCCAGGAGGGACGTATCGAACAGGCGGTGGATATCCTCAACAGCGCGATTGCTCAGACGCCGGACCATGCCGGACTCTTGGGAGCTCGGGGTGGCTTGATGCTGAGCCTGGATCAAACGGCGGATGCCCTGACCGATCTTGAGCAGGCAGTACAACTGGCGCCGGACAGCTCCTTGCTTCTGGTTAACCGCTCCCAGGCCTATCGCAAGTTCAATCGTCTCGATGAGGCGATGGCCGACTTGGACAAGGCAGTGGAATTGAGCCCGAATCTGATCCCGGCACGATTCAACCGGGGCGTGCTTCACTACGGCAATGCCGATTACAAAAGTGCCCTGACCGATTTCGATCTCTGTATCGAGTTGGATGAAAAGACGGCCGGGCCCTATTTCAATCGAGCCATCACCCGGGATGCCATGGGTGACAGCACAGGCGCCGTGGAAGACCTCAATCGATTTCTTACCCTTACCAATGATGAAACCTGGAAGCAGGCGGCCAGGGATACCCTAAGAGTGATTGAGGAGAGAGAGGCGGTTGCAAAGTCTGAGTAGTTGAAAAGTGCTCTTGGTTTCCCGGCATCACCAGTGATCTGGTGCTAGATGTGGGGAATGCCTAGTGACTTTCTAGTGTTGAGTTTAGAGTTGTTGTGTGTGCCTTGCACAGGCTGTTTTCCCCCTCTCCCTGGCCCTCTCCCACAAGGGGAGAGGGGACATCCTTCTCAAGCGCAGTGAAAGCATCCAGTCAGGTAGTACAGAGAAGCTATCTGGTTGTCTCCGCTCCTGATCAGATGTATTCCCTCTCCCCTTGCGGGAGAGGGCCAGGGAGAGGGGGATATAAATATCATTCAGCATAGCGAACAACCTATGTACACAAGAGATACCTTACCTGAGTATCCTAAGTCAGCAGAAAATGTTTAACGAATTGTTCAATGGGAAAGAGCCTTGTTGAACGAATCGTTCAATCTCAATTTTCGTTTTTCTCCATCACATCTAAAAAAGCCAAACACGGATTGGAATGATAAAAACAAGATATTCGCTTGTGAATCCACTCAGGGCTATTACGAATTAGGTATATTCACCTTTTACAATGGCTTAGTCACTACCTCCGAATGATCCTCTAGCCCAAACATAACCATCTCAATATCCCCACTGGATTACTCAGGAATAACGGCACAAATAGTGCTGTTATTCATGCTGAACCCAAGGGTTTAAGCAAACGATCAATCATAAGAGGAGGAGTCATGAATCGCATCGTCTTGGCAGTTGTGCTGATGGGTATGGCCGGGCTGGTCAACGCAGTGCCTGAAAAGGTGACGCCGGAGATGGCTGAAGAGAAGGGTTGTCTCAGTTGCCACGAAGGCATCGAGGAGTTTACCGAGGGACGGATGTGGGACGACATCCTGGAGCAGGGTGCCTCGCATAACGACGAGAATGGCTGTGTGATCTGTCATGGCGGCAATCCCCTCGGCACTACCATGGCGGAGGCGCACAAGGGTTCTCCGGCATCCTTGGTGGAGAAGGGCGGTCCCAAGCTGTTCCTGCCCGACCCCGGTGCTGTGGGGGTGAATGAGACGAGTTGTGGTCAGTGCCATTCCGGCTATGGTGATCGGCTGGAAAAATCCTTGATGAACACCGAGGCCGGTAAGTTGCAGGGCAACCTCTGGTCATGGGGTCTGCAGGACAACATGCAGACGGTCTACGGCAACTACACCCTGAAGGATAGCGATGGCATCGTACCGGCAGTGGGCACCAAGGCGTATAAAAAATATATGAAGGCCTATGCCAGCGCCCATCCCGACCAGATGCCCACCGAGATCAAGCAGATCCCCCAGGTCAGTCCTGACGAGGTGATGCAGCATCCCAACAAGGCGGGGATCACCTACTCCCGTCAACAATGCCAGCGCTGCCATGTAGGCGTCAGCGGCCGCGAAAAGCGCGGTGACTATCGCGGCGCCGGTTGTTCATCCTGTCATGTACCTTACTCCAACGAAGGACTCTATGAGGGTGGCGATCCCACCATTGACAAGGGTCAGAGAGGACGTCCCCTGGTGCATCGTCTGCAAGGAGCCAGCAAGAGTCCGGTGCATGTGAATGGTCATACCTATACCGGTATCCCCCATGAGACCTGCGCCTCCTGCCACAACCGCGGTAAGCGCATCGGTGTGAGCTATCAGGGCATCATGGAGTTCCCCTATGGCTCGCCCTATAACGAGAAGGGTGGCAAGCAGAACAAACTGCATACCAAGAAATACCTCTTCATCAAGGACGACCTGCACCATCAGATCGAGTCCCGCGAGGGTAACCCGGAGGGCGGGCTGCTATGTCAGGACTGCCATACCTCCATCGATATGCATGGCGACGGCAACATCGCCGGCACCACCCTGGCCCAGGTGGAGATCGAATGTTCTGACTGCCATGGCTCACCCAATCAATATCCCTGGGATTTGCCGTTGGGGTTTGGCGAGGAGTTCCAGACCGATATCGATAAGTCTCCCCGGGGTACAACCAGGAAGGTGCCGGTGTTCATGAAGAAGGGTGAGCTGATCAAGCTGAAGAAGGGTGAGGAGTATCTGATCACCGCCCGGGGCAACCCCTTCGGCAATGTGATCAAGACGCCGGAAGACAAAGTCTTCGTCACCTCCGCCTCGGGTCTCGAGTTCGAGGTGCCGGTGCTGCAGAACATCCATAAAGAGAAGTCCTATAAGACCAAGGACGGACAGGTGGCGATGTGGGATATCTCCCAACACATGGAGTCGATGGAGTGTTACGCCTGCCACGCCGACTGGGTGCCCCAGTGCTACGGCTGCCACGTCACGGTGGACTACTCGGCGGGCAAGGACGGCAAGCCCAAATCCGATGTGGACTGGATCGACAATGCCAACTCCCGCGGCCCGGACGGCATGACCGCCGACGGCGCCCTGGGGACCAACGGCATCAAGTCGCCGGGCAAGGTCTCAGAGACCCGCAGCTACCTGCGTTGGGAAACCCCGATCCTGGGCGTCAACGGCGAGGGTCGCGTCAGCCCGCTGATGCCGGGGTGCCAGGTGATCACCACCATTATCGGCAAGGACGGTTCCGTGTTGGCAAAGAACGAGATCTGGCATACCCCGGAAGGTAAGGGTATCGACCATGCGGCGGCCCAGCCTCACACCGCCGGCAGGCTGGCGCGGAAGTGTGAGTCCTGCCACGACAATCCCAAGACCCTGGGTTACGGCATCGAGGACGGCCGCTTCATGCAGGGCTATGAAAAAGACCTGATCGTCGATCTCACCGATGCCATGGGGAATGTGATACCCGGTAAGGCGACGGTGCAGTCACCGGCGATACCCAAGCTGGATCACGACCTGTCTCAGATCGTGACCCGGGAAGGCAAGCAACTGGTCTCGGTGGGTTCCCACTGGCCATTGACCGGTCCCCTGCCACAGGAGATGCGAGAGAAGATGGAACGTACCGGCGTCTGCATGGGTTGCCATCAGAGGCAGTCGGATGAGGACTTCTGGAAGAAGGTTTCGGAGCAAGGTTGGCTAAGTAATGATGCACATCAGGAGTTGATGGAGAAAGCGCTAAAAGCCTATGAGGCTAATAAGAAGTAGCCACTCGGTGGCTTAAACGACCTGGCCGCCGGTTCACACTGGCGGCCTTTTTTTTCTGGATGCAGGCGCTGGATCGCCTGATCCGATGAGCGAATAGATCAGAATCGAGAGTAACGGAGCAAAGTAAGATGGCTAAGTTGTGGCAATGGTTTCGTTCGCCGAGCCGGATGGCGCTGGGTTCACTGCTCATCATCGGCGGTATTGGCGGCATCATCTTCTGGGGTGGCTTCAATACCTTCATGGAGCATACCAATAGCTTAGAATTCTGCACCGGCTGCCACGAGATGGATATTGTGTATGAGGAGTACAGTCACACCATTCACTATGAGAACAACTCAGGGGTTCGGGCCATCTGTTCCGATTGCCATGTGCCCAAGCCCTGGACCGCGAAACTGGTGCGTAAAATTAAAGCGAGTACCGAGATCTACCACAAACTGGTGGGGAGTATCGATACACCGGAGAAGTTCGAGGCGAAGCGGATGCAGTTGGCGAACAATGTCTGGCAGTCGATGAAACAGAGCGATTCGCGTGAATGTAGAAACTGCCATGCATTTGAGACCATGACCCTGGGCACACAACGTAACGATGCAAGATTTTGGCACCCCATGGCCATGGATGAGGAGTTTACCTGCATCGACTGCCACAAAGGCATTGCTCATCAACTACCTGATCTCGATGGGATGGTGCAGGCTGCTTCAGCTGCCTTTCAAGATCAACTCAAGGCGGACAGTTTAGCTCAGACCCAGTTATACACGGTGAATGAGAAGCGACTCTTCACCGCGCCTGATAGCTCCGGAGAAGTGCTGGCACATATTGCTTCGGGTGCCAGGCTGAGAGTGGTTGAACCTGGTAACGAGGGTTGGCTGAGAGTGGAAGTGACCGGCTACGAGGCGTTGAACGACTCCAGCAAACTCTATATGGATATGTCCAGCGGTGTCGTTGCCGCGAAGGTTATGTCTGGTCTGCAGTATGGCGGTGAGGAGGCAAGGATTGATCCCGATACACGTCTGAGTTGGCGCACTGCCAGCATTGCTGGATGGGTTAGCAAAGAGATGCTGAGCTCAAATCTGCAGACACTTTGGGATTATGCAAAGGTGGTGTACGAAAGTGAGTGTGCCCGCTGTCATGCGGTCTTTGCTCCCTCAGCATTCAAGGCGCCGGAGTGGGGGAATACAATCCACAACATGCGGCGTTTCACCGACCTTAAGCAGAACGATCTCGATCTGGTTACCAGCTATCTACAGCAGCATGCTTTGGGGTTGGGGGATATCTAAGGAGAGTTGTTGTGTTTACTCTTCAACAACCGAGTGCTCCCATGATCGACTGTATCTCTTCTCCTGATGCCTCCAGGATCGACTGAATAGCGTCATGATCCAGTTTCAGGCGCTGCACGGCTGTCACCTTTGCCCAGTCAAAATCGTCACCCAGTTTTTCCCAGTAGGCACACAGATTGGCTGTAATAATCACATCGGTGACATCGGGTTTCCCCAGATGCACGCGTTGCAGATCGTCATGGTCACTGGCGG
>NATW01000042.1 GCA_003094555.1 gamma proteobacterium symbiont of Ctena orbiculata | reverse complement strand
GATCGGTCTCCCCGCCCTCCAGGTCGTAGATCGAGACACGCACCCCCTCCACGCTACTGGCGCCTGCACTGATCTCCTCGGCCATGCGCGCTGTATTGCCATAGGAGCTCATGTAGAAGATCACCAGGGAGTGGTCATCCGATCCGATCTCCCGGGTCAGGCTGGAAGTGGAGAGTTCCCGGTAGTGGGTGACGTAACGCCTGGGCCGCTCGCGAAGGATCGGCCCATGGGTGGGGGCAATCTGTTTCAGGGTCAGAGGTTCGATAAGCTTCAACGCATCCATCACATGCTTTTTGAAGGGACGCATAATGTGTGCATAGTAGTAATCGAAGGAAAAGCGGAAATCCCCGACCTGGTCGTTGAACAGGCGCTTGTCGCAATAGTGACAGCCGAAGACATCCCCGGAAAAGAGAATCCCCTCCTCTTCCAGATAGGTGCACTGGGTATCGGGCCAATGTAGAAAGGGTGTATGCAGAAAGCTCAGGGTACGATCACCCAGGCTAACGCTATCACCGGTATTGACCGTCGTATACTCGAAGAATTCGTTGGACGGTTTCAACAGGGCCTTCAACATCGAAGTGGCCCGTTGTGAAATGTAGAGTTTTGCCTGGGTTGCCCGACGCATCAATTCAGGCAGTGCGCCGGTGTGATCCGGCTCCAGGTGGTTGAGCACGATGACTTTGATCTCGCTGTAGTCCACTTCAGACTCCAGCCGCGCAAAGAACTCATCGCTGAAGTTCTCCTTCACCGTGTCGACAACCGCAACCCCCTCACTGCCGCGGATAAGATAGGCGTTATAGGTGGTGCCATTGGCGGTGCTGAGGATGATATCGAAGGTCCTGAGGGTTGGATCGAGGGCACCTATCCAGTAGACATCGTCGGCGAGTTCGACGGCCTTGCGATGAGTGGAAACATCGATATTGTTGTTCACCCTGGTGCCTCGCATGCAATGGACACTTCATCCTGCATGGGACAATCCTGCAGCTTCTCAGCGGCATTCAAGACCACACCCAATGCCTGCAGAACAGATCCAGCTTCAAAGCCTGACTGTCTGAGCTCGCCAAATTCGAGCAGGGGCCGGCGGATGAGGATCGGGTCGGCAATCATCAGCGCCAATGCCTCTGCTTCACTCAATGCATCGATAGGGATCTCCCCTGACTTCACTCTGGGCGACGTCGTGTTGAACCACTCCGCTATCGGCTTATCGCAGAAATAGGGGCGCAGCCGCTGCCCCGACCAGGCTTCGCTGATCAGGTCACGCACCACAAAATCGACACCCTGGCTGCGCAATTGCTTCTGTTGTCTCAGGTTTCCCACACAACCGGGTTTTGCATAGAAAACCAGATCAGTCATCGACTCGTTTACAATCACGCAGACTCATCAATAGCGCTGAGTTTCGCCGCCACACCCGGTCGGGCAGATGTACCCAATCGGGCTTACCCTGCAGTGCCGGATGGTCACACTGCATCACTATCTGGCTGAACCAACGCCGACCTGGATTGATGCCACTGTCCCTCGGTACAGTTATCAACTGGAGTTGTGGATCATGATCTGGGTAACGCATGTGCTTCTCCTTCAATACAAAATCGGTTATACCGCTATCGCGCCTGGATCTCGGCCATCACCTCCGCCAACTTCTCCGGCGGAATACCGGTCAGGGATCCAGGGGGATTTGCCGCCTCGCCAATGCCGTTGAGAATGGCCCCTTCGATGGGACAGATGCTGACGCACTGGGGATCGGCGTGATCCCCCTCGCACTCGGTGCACTTCTTGGCATCGATCAGAAAGTGGGGTCGCGCTTCAAAGATCGCCTTGCTCGGGCATAGCGGTTCACAGGCCCAGCAGTTGACACAGGTTTCGATAATCGCGTAAGCCATGATTGCTCTCCTCAGGTAGCGACCTGCAGTTGCTCGGACACCCTGGGTTGATCCAGTTGACCGTTGTCAGCCATTTCCGCATAGACCGCGGCTACCGCCTCCTCGATAGGCTCCATGGCATGCTCCCCATTGGGCTGGATACCTGCCTCTTCCAACTGCTCCCAGGGTTCGTAACCGATCTTGGAACAGAGCACCGCCTCGCAACCCTCCAGGGTACGGATGATCTTCTGCAGGGTGGTTTCCGCATCGCCGCAGGTGTCGCCTCCGCTACAGTAGAGATCGACCTTGCGATGACCGATGAAGCGCACATCGGTAGCAGAGGCCTCGTAGACAAGGAACTCCTTGGCATGACCGAAGTGCTGGTTGATGACACCGCCACCGCTGGTAGCCACCGCCATCAACACCGGACGGGTCTGTTTCTTATTCACCTTCAGGGAAGAGAGAGAGACGAAACTTTCGCCGGTGTTGTTACGCTGCGCCTCCAGGGTCGCCAGGGCAGCCGCCTGATACTCGGCCCGCTTCGTCATGGCCGCTTCATAGTCCACATCCATGCTCTCCACCTTGTCCATGGTGAATTCATCACCCCGGTCCTCGCCCAGCATGCCCACCGCATCGGCGCGACACTGACGGCAGTGGCGCATCATGTTCATGTCGCCGGCGCACGTGTCCTGTAGGGTCTGCAGTTCGTCGTGAGTGGGACCACGCTGACCCATGACACCGTAGAAGGTGCCGTGCTCCGCCTCGGCGATGAGCGGCATCACATTGTGCAGGAAGGCGCCCTTGGCCTTCACCACCTTACTCACCTCTTCCAGGTGCTGGTCGTTGACACCGGGGATCATCACCGAGTTGACCTTCACCAGGATGCCCTTCTCAGTCAGCATCTCGAGCCCCTTCTGCTGCTGCTCGATAAGAATCTTGGCGCCCTTCTTGCCTTTGATACGGCGGTTGTTCCAGAAGATCCAGGGATAGATCTTGGTACCTATCTCCGGGTCCACGCAGTTGATGGTGATGGTGACATGGTCGATGTTGTGCTTGCTCAGCTCTTCCACCTGGTCAGGTAGGGAGAGGCCATTGGTGGAGACACAGAGCTTGATATCGGGGGCCTTCGCGGTGAGTTGACGGAAGGTCTCGAAGGTGCGCTCCGGATTGGCCAGGGGATCACCGGGACCGGCGATGCCAAGTACCGTCATCTGCGGAATACTGGCAGCCACCACCATGACCTTTTTCACTGCCTGGTCGGGGGTCAGCAGTTCGGAGACCACCCCGGGACGGGACTCGTTGGCGCAGTCGTACTTGCGGTTGCAGTAGTGACACTGGATGTTACAGGCCGGCGCCACCGCTACGTGCATGCGTGCGAAATGGTGGTGGGCGTCCTCCGAGTAACAGGGGTGATCCTGGACCTTTTGGCGTATATTCTCCGGCAGATGCGAGAGCTGGTCGCTGGAGCCGCCACATCCGGAAGAACTACAGCCGCTCTCGCTTGGCGCCGCACTTTGACCAATCACCTTCAATTCCATCACTTTGCCTCCAAATCATGACCCGTACGGGTTAATGTCGGTTTCAAGAGGCTAGATGCAATCCGCGTGCCGCCTTTGCTCGATAATCGTATCTTATTGAGTTAATGGATTTTATCGAAAGTACAGTTGGGTGAATGTCGGATTGGATACAGAGTGATGGAGGGTTCCTGTCGTATCCATTACAGGGGAGAAATCCTTCTCTCTATCTATTGCTATCTTCAGGCTGGCGATCTGTTAACCGTTATCCCTTGTGATGTATTCAAGGACTCTCTCCATGAGACCGTTTATCGAGTGATATAGCGCTGGCGAAGCGGCTAATATCTCTGTTTCAATTTGAATAGTTTCGCCATCAACCAACTCAGCAGCACAATGCTCAACTATCGCTTGTGCTGAAGCGGGGGTTGTTTCGAGGTGAAATTGAAGCCCGATAACATTTGCGCCAATCTGAAAGGCCTGGTTTCTGCAGACCTTGTTTGCAGCGATTTGGGTTGCCCCTGAAGGCAGATCAAATGTCTCACCATGCCAATGAAATACTACTGCTTCTTCAGGAAACTGGAATAACGCCTTATTATCAGACCTTACTGCCTGAATGGGAAACCAACCGATCTCCTTCACTGAATTAGAATAGATATCAGCCCCCAAGGAACTGGCGATAAGTTGTGCACCTAAACATATACCTAAAACCGGCTTGCCTGAATCGATTACACTCTTTATGAATGCCTTCTCTTTTACGAGCCAGGGATAGTCAGGTGTATCGTTGACACTCATGGGCCCACCCATGATCACAAGCAAGTCAACCTCATCGACCTCCGGAAGTTCGTCTGATTCATATAACCTGGTGTTTGTTATCTCGCAACCCGCACTCTGCAACCAGGTTTCTATACTGCCCAAGCCTTCGAAAGGAACATGTTGTAAATAGTGTGCACGCATTTTCTATTCTTTATCTGATACTACTTGCTTAGCAACAAATCACTTTCAATTGCTTGGTACTTTGATGCTGCATTGATCAACGCTGACGCTGTCAATTGAGGGACCCCATATACCTCTACGGAATTAGCATAGGCCGTTCGCAACTTCTCAACCAACAGAGCAAAATCCCCATCCCCTGAAACCAACACTACAATGTCGGACTCTTTTCCATGTTCCATGGCATCGATGGTTATACCAACGTCCCAATCACATTTAGCGGAACCATCGGATCTTTGAATATAGGGTTTTAATTTAACCTCAAAGCCAATAGCCTTGAGTATATTTTGAAACTGTCGTTGTTTCTGATCACCCTTATCACATGAGTAAGCTATTGCCTTTATCACCTCCCGACCTGAGGTTACCTTTCTCCAAAACAGATTGTAATCGAAATTCCGGCCATAAGCTTGCTTGGTGGTATAATAGATATTTTGAACATCAACAAGTATGGTAACTTTTTGCATAAATACTCAGTTCGAGATTGATATAATGGGGAACTATTTTCAATGGCAAGCTGCAAACAATCGCGAATGATTTTTTAAGTCCGAAAATGAATGCTAACAAACGCAAATTTCTCATTTAATTACCCTGCACGCAGGACTAGGCGATTATTACACTATTCTCTCCTTGAGGAAGGTGGCGCATAAGCTAAAGGATAGGATGCCCTGTATGAGAGAATGATACAGGAAGCGATGGAGTAAGAAGAGATCCCTTGCATTTGCGTTCATTCGCGATCATTCTCGGATTACTTCAATTTGCTTCGAATCCGCTCGATTCGTTTTCGGTTGACGCCAAAGTCTGAATACCCTACACGGGAAGCAGAACGGACATGTATGACTGTTTCATCCGCTTTTATCGATGACAAATAAAACTCCACATCATCAACAAATCGAAATATCATGGATGCAAACTCTGCTCGAATATATTCTTCCTGAGCCACTATGATCTTTGTTCTCTTCCATGTTTCAAGCATTTTCAAGAGAGCGCTTTGCGCCTCTTGCTGTGTGCCCATAAACTGGATGGGTTGAATATAATGTTGTTCATCTTCTGCCTGACTGCTAACGCAGTTTGGCGTATCCGGGCATTGCATCAGCCGGCCGTTATTTACACCCAATTTTGGCATGGTTCCTGAGCATCCTGTTAAAATTGTCAAAATCACCAAAACAACGGGTAATCTCTTTTTCACCGCTCATACCCCTTTATAATCATTTGGATATAATCCGTATTACTTCATGGAATGCAGGCCAAACATATTGCCCTCAGTATCTATCGCGAGAGATATGAAACCGTACTCACCAATCGACATCTTCGCTTGATGGATTTTCCCACCTGCAGCTTCAACTCGGGACTCTTCAACTGCACAGTCCTCACAAGAGAAGTAGACCAAGGTGCTGTTACCTCCAGCGGCAAAGCCATCCATTTTCACCAGGGCACCAGCAGCTCCATATTCCTGCATATCGGACGGAAAAGACCACATTTCGATACCCGAATCATTCGGATCATTCAGCTTTTCCAGGTCAACCGCAAGAACAGATTTGTAAAACCTTATGGCTCTTTTCATTTCGTTTACGTATATTTCGAACCAAGCCACTGGATTGTCGGCCATAATGATCTCCTTACCTAAAGGTGATTTGAAATGCCTGGCATGCAGGCATCCCTTTGTTTGAACCAAAACTACAATAGACCATTTCTTAGTGCATCTTACCAGAATGCGCAAGCTATCTGCTGGATCCTCAAACATACAATAAATGTTGAGTTACAATGCTCTCCGTCATATCCAATATGGAACCTGATCTATGACGTCCACAAGACTCTTGATGCTAATCCTAACCGTTATGCCGCTCTGTCTGGCAAACAGCAGTGCTGATGATGATACCTCTCACCAAGACCACTCCCCTTCCTACGAGGTTTGGCCCATCGGCTGGGTTCGCAAGCAGGGAGGCAAAACGGTTATCGAGGTGGATGAGGCATATATGCCTGCACTACTCGGCCTGGATCAGTTCGACGCCATCTGGGTGCTCTACTGGTTCGATCGCAACGATACACCGGAGCAACGCAGAATCTTGCAGGTCCACCCCCGTGGCAACCCGGATAACCCCATGCGTGGCGTCTTCGCCACCCGTGCCCCGGTCAGGCCCAACCTGATTGCCCTAAGCCGTTGCCGTATTATTTCTATACAGGGCAACAGGATTGAGATCGATGAGATCGATGCCTTTCCAAATACCCCGGTACTCGACATCAAACCCTAGTAGTCTTTAAGGGTTGGCATGGCATGGACGCAGAGAAATCTGGTCTATTAGATAGTGATGCTGTAAGGTATTGCACAGCGTAGCCACTATCTTCTATGAAGATGGTTCAGGGATGCATTATCGCGTTCCACTCCTATGTCAAACCCAAGACTGGCATCTCTTTGATCGCAATATTTTTATTGTGATTAATGAAATATCTCATAGTGGGTGGAACTTGGCGCTGAAAACAAAGTCATCTCTCATGTTGCCTGTATAATCCCTAGCAGACTATAGAGATTGTCGTCAATCCAACCATTAGGTGCCCAGTGAATCGTGCACGGATGTTAACCATATGTTACAGAAACTGGCTTTCACGTTGATAGGTCTGGCTATCCTGATTGGGGTACCGACCGTCATCAAGCTGAAACAATTCGAAACCATGGGCGCGGCGCAGATGGAGATGCCCCCCGAGACAGTGACCTCTGATCAGGTCCGCAGCGTGCGCTGGCCCAACACCGTGAGCGCCACCGGCTCACTGGTGGCAGTGCAGGGGGTAACTGTCTCCGCGGAACTGGGTGGCAAGATCGAGGAGATCGCCTTCAAGTCGGGTGATCGGGTTGAGAAAGGCGATCTGCTGGTGCGCATCGACATCACCGCAGAGCAGGCACAGCTCCGATCAGCAGAGGCGGCAGCCAAGCTGGCGCGGATCAACCTGGACCGCAACCGGGATTTGCGCGCCAACAAGACTGTCTCCCAAGCCGACCTCGACAGCGCCGAGGCCAACTATAAACAGGCCACCGCCCAGGTCGACAATGTACGTGCCACCATTGCGAAGAAGACCCTGCGAGCGCCCTTCGCCGGTCAGCTTGGTCTACGTCAGGTCAACCTGGGTCAGATTATCGAACAGGGCACACCTGTTGTGACCTTGCAGACAATCGATCCCATTTATGTGGACTTCTCTTTTCCCCAACAGCAGTACTCCATCCTGATCCCTGGCACCGAGGTACACATCAGAACCGATGCGGCCCCAGACCAGGTCTTCAGTGGCAAGATTCTCGCGGTGAATCCCGAAATCGACCAGATGACCCGCAGCGTGCGTGTCAGGGCCAAGCTCTCCAATGAGGGTGAACTGCTACGCCCCGGCATGTTCGCCAATGTGGAGGTATTGCTTGCAGATGATGAGGAGGTACTTGCTATCCCGGCCACAGCCGTCCTCTATGCCCCCTATGGTGATACGGTGTTCGTGATCGACGAGGTGGCGGATGAAGCCAGTGGCAAAAAACAGCAGGTGCTGCGCCAGCAGGTGGTTCGTCTGGGTGACACCCAGGGGGATTTCGTTGCCGTGGTCACTGGACTCAACGAGGGTGATAGCGTCGTCACCAGCGGCGTCTTCAAGCTACGGCCGAAGATGGCGGTGGTGGTGAATAACACCCTGGCACCGGATGCACAGATGGAACCCAACCCCGCCAATGAGTAACCGGACCCTGACAAAAGGATATTGAGATGGCCAGGATGAAAGCCTTTACCGATCTGTTTATCCAGCGCCCGGTGGTAGCGATCGTGATCAATCTGCTGATCGTCATCGCCGGTATACAAGCCTGGAACAGTCTCAATATCCGTCAATATCCCCGTAGCGACAACGCCACCATCAACATCTCCACGGTCTACGTGGGCGCCAGTGCCGAGTTGGTACGCGGATTCATCACCACACCCCTGGAACAGGCAATAGCATCGGCCGACGGTATCGACTATATCGAATCCAAGAGTCTGCAGGGCTTCTCCATGATCAACGCCCGCCTCAAGCTCAACTATGAGCCCACCAAGGCGTTGGCGGAGATCACTGCCAAGGTTAACCAGGTACGTAACGAGCTGCCCGCCGAGGCCCAGGTACCGGCGATCTCGGTGCAGTCGGCCGACTCGGAGTTCGCCGCCGCCTACATCAGCTTCGCCTCCGACATCCTCTCCCAGGCGGAGATCACCGACTATCTGATCCGGGTCATCCAACCCCGCCTGGCCGCTGTTGCGGGGGTGCAGCGGGCTGAAATATTCGGTGCCCGCACCTTCGCCATGCGCATCTGGCTGAAACCGGACAAGATGGCCGCCTATCATGTCAGCCCGGCCCAGGTGCGCCAGGCCCTGGCCGCCAACAACTTTCTCGCCGCCGTCGGCACCACCAAGGGCTCTCTGGTCCAGGCCACCCTGACCGCCAACACCGATCTGCACACGGTGGAGGAGTTCGAGCACCTGGTGATCCGGCAGCA
>NATW01000041.1 GCA_003094555.1 gamma proteobacterium symbiont of Ctena orbiculata | reverse complement strand
AGGGTCTGGAGAGCATGGCCATACTACCCATGGTTCGACACAATGTACTGGTAGGCAGCATCAATTTGGGCAGTGACGAACAGCATCGATTCTCACGCCAGCTCGCCACCGATTTTCTTGCCCGTCTCGCCACCATCTGCACCGTTTGTCTGGAAAACACAATCAACCGTGAACATATCCTGATCAGCGGCTTTACCGATCCACTAACCGAACTTCACAATCGCCGCTATCTGGATCGCCGCATCAATGAGGAGATCGCCCGGGCGGCACGTTATCGCCAACCCTTAAGCTGTCTGTTCATCGACGCTGACCATTTCAAACGCATCAATGACAGCTACGGCCACCAAGCCGGGGACACGGTTTTGCGGGAACTGGCAAATCGCATCCGCTCCCAACTGCGTGCCAGTGACATCGCTACACGGTTTGGCGGCGAGGAGTTTGCATTGCTATTGCCCCAAACCACCCTCAACGAGGCATTGATGCTGGCAGAACGGATCCGCATGGAAGTCAATACCCAGCCGGTTCCCCTGGATGATGGTTCATCTCTGCAGTTGAGCGTATCGATAGGGGTCAGCGAGACCCTGCCCCTATCAAATAAAACCCAGCAAATGGCCGACGGGGAACAGCTTCTGGTGAATGCCGACCAGGCCCTCTATACAGCCAAGAAAAATGGCCGAAACCGCATCGAATTCCATACTTCACATGGGCAGCTGTCCAACGATATCAACTCCAGCTAGTGCTGGGTTTTACACCCTACCCGGCACAACCGATGATCAATCCTCCACCTGTTTGTGGCTGCCATCGCAATAGGGTGGGGTTTTTGTCTGTTTACAACGGCAGAGCCAGGCCTCACCGTTCTTCTCGGCCTTGAATCCAAGGGGCTCAATCCCCGTGCCCTGGTGTGAGCCATCACAGAATGGCTGATTGGATGAGCGACCGCAGGCACACCACCAATACTCTTTACCTGCGACAAGTTCCACATCGATGGGTTGCTTTGCGGCGACTACAGGTTTGCCCATATTATTCTCCTTATTTGTAAGGCCGGGATTGTTTTACTTTGGCCTGTTATTTGGAGGTGTCATTCACCTTTTGCTTCGATCTTCATTGGTAACATAGATAGCAATTAAAAAAAACTCGGCAACATCCTCGATTATTATCTGTTAACCTCTGCCTCGCGACTGACTAGACTCTGCGGATGGCAACCTGGCAAGCCTTTTTACAGCCCCCGCCTGGGCACTATGGATTCAGGTATATATACAACTTAACCACTTGATTATAAAAAAAATATACCCATGAAGGCCGAATTCGCAGCAGCGCTGCCACGGAGGAGATTTAAGTGACGTCATCTCGCCATAATGCTGTAACATGCCTAGGTAAACTATTACACCATTTGACAAAGGACCAGTGGTGAGTTGCCGGTTGATCTGACAATGGATCGACGCCTGACTCTTCAACCCCCTCAAATTGCTTCTATTTTTAAAGGTCATCCCTGCTGAAATGAGTGAAAACCTGGACTGGATCGAATTCGACAAACAACATATCTGGCACCCCTACAGTGCCATTGGCTCTGATTTGCCGGTTTTTCCTGTCGTATCTGCCGATGGGGTGCGGTTACGCCTGGCCGATGGCCGGGAGCTGATCGATGGCATGTCCTCCTGGTGGTGCGCCATCCACGGTTATAATCACCCTGAATTGAAGCGGGCGATGGCAGATCAACTCGATACCATGCCCCATGTCATGTTCGGGGGGCTTAGCCATCAGCCTGCCGCCGATCTGGCAAAAAAACTGATCGAAATCACCCCCGGTCCGCTACAGACCGTCTTTTACACCGATTCCGGCTCGGTTTCAGTGGAGGTGGCCATGAAGATGGCCATTCAATACTGGCACGATAAGGATCAAGCCGAAAAACAACGATTCCTCACTATCCGCAGGGGCTATCACGGCGATACCTTCGGCGCCATGTCGGTGTGTGACCCTGATACCGGTATGCACTCCCTATTCTCCGAGATCCTGCCCCAGCAGATCTTCGTCGATGCCCCCAGCTGCTACTTCGGTCACCCCTGTAAGGGGGACGGGGCCAAGGCACTGAGGAAAAAACTCAAGAAGTATCACTCAGATATCGCCGCCGTTATCCTGGAACCGATCGTGCAGGGGGCCGGTGGAATGCGTTTTTATTCCGCTGAATATCTGAAAGAGGTACGCAGTCTGTGTGATAAATACGGGGTGCTTCTGATCCTGGATGAGATCGCCACCGGATTTGGCCGCACCGGCAAACTCTTCGCCTGCGAACATGCCGATATCGCCCCT
Organism: gamma proteobacterium symbiont of Ctena orbiculata; assembly: GCA_003094555.1. GTDB lineage: Bacteria > Pseudomonadota > Gammaproteobacteria > Chromatiales > Chromatiaceae > Thiodiazotropha. Next base: position 6,535 of record NATW01000041.1, on the reverse strand, counting down.
GACATCATGTGCCTGGGGAAGTCACTTACCGGCGGCACCATGAGTCTGGCGGCAACCCTGACCACGGAAGAGATCAGTAAATCCATCAGCCAGGGGGATCCAGGCCTGTTTATGCATGGCCCCACGTTTATGGCCAATCCCCTGGCCTGCAGTGCCGGACTGGCGAGCCTGAATCTACTCCTCGACTCCCCATGGCAGGAACGGGTCAAGAGCATAGAAACAAGTCTGCAGAATGGGTTGGCCCCCTGCCGGGAGCTGCCGCAAGTGGACGAGGTTCGGGTGCTGGGGGCCATCGGGGTTGTGGAGATGAAAAAGCCCGTGGATATGCGACAGATACAACCCTGCTTCGTCGATGCCGGCGTATGGGTGAGACCCTTCGGCAAGCTGGTCTATCTGATGCCCCCCTATATTATCGATCAGGATGATCTCCACACCCTGACCTCTGCGGTGGTCAATGTGGTTGAGAGGTGTCCGATCTGAAATCTGCCTGTCAATCAGGATCCGGCGTCCAGCCGGGGAGATACAATCACCTGCCCGATAGGCTGCTGAAATTCGATGCGCTCACGCATATCCGGGGAAAGATGGACATCTCCGTTGTCATCCACAAGCATCACTTGGGCCAGACCCATCTGCGTGGTAATCCTCTGCCATTGCGCGGGACCTGCCACGCTCAAGGCGGTGGCCGCGGCATCGGCCAGGCCACCATCCTTGCTGATCACCGTCGCCGAGGCCACGTGCTCCACCGGATAACCCGTGCGGGGATCGATGATATGGGCATAACGTATCCCTTCATATTCACGGTAACGCTCATAATTCCCGGAAGTGAGCACGCACTCACCGTCGGCAACCTCAACCGAGGCAATCACGCCTTCACCAAGAGGATGGCGGATACCAATGGCCCAGGGCCGATCACCATGGCGGCCGGAGACACAGAGATCGCCCCCCGCATTGACGATGGCATTGGCAATGCCAAACTCCTGCAATCGCCGGATGGCGAGATTCAAGGCATAGCCCTTGGCGAATGCACCCAGATCCAGGGACACCGCCGGATTGGTGGAATGGATTCGATTCTCCTTGAATAGAAGTTGAGACATGGAGGGCGCCTCATCAATCAGTGAGGCTATCTTTTTTGCATCCGGTGGCGGCCCACCCGGAGGTTCATCCCTGTGAAAACCCCACAATGCGATTAAGCGCCCGATTGCAGGATTGAAGAGGTGATCGCTCAGTTCCGCATGGCGTTTGGCTTGCTGTAACAGATCAGCCAGTTCAGGTGTGACCGTCATGGGGTCTCCCTGGGCAAGCATTCTGTTCAATCGAACCAGCTCACCATCCCCCTTCCATGCGTGCCACTCCCGGTGCATCGCCTGGAAGGTCCGCTCTAGATCCCGCACCGCGGCATCAAATTCCGCCGGTTGGTCGGTGTAGGCCTTGATATCGAGAAGCGTACCGAATACCAGCAGGGTCTGATGATTATCCCGGGGACCCCGGTCACAGGCAGCCACGCCGATCAATACGGCAAACAGCAACAAAATGCGACAGCTCAAATGCACTTTTTTACTCCGTTGAAAGCGGGTGATTCTGCACACCACTATACCCATCGAAGGGTGCTTGTGCATTTGTAATAAGTCGGTAAGAAAAGACTTACGCGTCGTCTTCAGACCCGTTGTATGATTCGAGCAGGGATAGCGCCTGGTCTGCCGCGACCGGCTGACTATAGAGTGTTCCTTGAACCTCATCACAACCAAGCATGGACAGCACCTTTTTCTGGTTTTCAGTCTCAACGCCCTCGGCGGTGACTCTCAAGTGCAGACCCTTGGCCAGGGAGATGATGCCGTTGATGATGGTTTGGTCATACTCACTCGGCAGTGTATCTTCGATAAAGGAGTGGTCTATCTTGATTGCATCGATCGGCAATACCCTGAGATGGCTGAGAGATGAAAAGCCCTTGCCGAAATCGTCCAGAGTAAAACGAATGCCGGCCTCGTTCATTGCCTGCATGACAGGCGTAGTCTGTTTGTAGTTTTCAACCAATGTGCTTTCAGTGACCTCTAATTCCATATATGAAGGATCTATACCAAGTTTCTCGCAGCTCTTTAGAACCTTTTCCGTTAGGTCTGATTTACGTAACTGCACAGCAGAGAGATTGACCGCAACCCGCAGATCATCGTAGCCCATATCATGCCACTGTTTCAGATCGCGAATTGCCTGTCTCAGCACCCAAATCCCCAGCTTATGGATCAATCCCGTGCTCTCCGCGACTGGAATAAACTCGTTAGGAGGTATCAAACCAACCTTCGCATGAGGCCACCGAGCCAGGGCCTCCATGCAGACGATACGACCGCTCTTGAGATCGAATTTCGGCTGATAGTTCAATTCAAAGTGTGAGCGGACAATCGCCTTGTGTAACTGGCTCTCCAGCCAGACCTTATGATAGGCATCCCGGTTGATCTCAGGTGAGAAGAAGCGGATGTTGTTGCTTCCCTGTTCACGCTTGGCGGCATATCGGGCCGAACTCGCCATTTGCATCAAACCGGCCGGTGACTCGTCATCATGCGGGTAGAGGGCCACACCTACACTGAATGAGATGAATAGCTCTTGATTATTGATTTCAATCGGTTCTTTCAAGCCATTCAAGATGCGTCTGATGACCCAGGTAATCGACTCGATATCCTTTACATCCGTCAGAATCAGGGCAAATTCGTCTTTGTTCACGCGGGAGATGGTTGAGGACTCTTTATTGTCCTGTTCATCTATGACCGCAACGGTATCGGTGATACGCAAGCTATCCACAAGCCGGGAGGCGATGGCCTTGAGAATCCGATCGCCAGTGCTGAAACCGAATGCCTCGTTGATACTGCTGAAATCATCGATATCGATCGAGACCAATGCTGCGGATTTTCCGTAACGCTTGCATCTGGCAAGAACCTGAAGTATGCGATCACTGAAGATAATCCTGTTGGGCAGGCCTGTCAGCTCATCCTTCCCCTCCCGGCGCTTGATCTCTTCCCGGCTGTACTCAAGTTCCGACTCGAGATTACGCACCAGATCTTCCAATCTATGCACCTCACCCCGGAGTATCTTCTCAGGCGCCCCATCAGTCAGTGGTGCCGCCTGTGCCTCCTTAATATCCTGCTTCGCCTTTTCAAAAGCGCGCTCCTGCTCCGTCAAATCAGGGTCCCAGGCGACGACGCGGTTGCGTCCCTGCTTCTTGGCTGCATAGAGGGCATTGTCAGCATTGGTGATCAATTGTATCTGCTCATCCACACCATCCGGTAGGAGTGCCACACCGATGCTTACGGTCAACGTCCGATTGTCGATAAATAGATCATGACCCTTTTGTTGAATCTCGTTGCGTAAGCGTTCGGCAAGCACCATCGCCTGTTGCTGATCCGCATCGGGCATGACCAGGGAAAACTCTTCACCGCCATAGCGGCCGACAACGTCTTCCGGCCGTGAATTGACGATCAGGGTTTCGGCAACGAATTTTATCGCCTTGTCTCCGTTGGCATGACCGTATTGATCATTGACCAACTTGAATTTGTCGATATCGATCATCATGAAAACCAAACCGGTTCCCTGTTTGACCGCCGACTCGAAAAGGACATCATATTTTTCGAAAAATGCACGCCTGTTGTAGCACCCGGTCAATGAATCGCGGGTTGCCAGCAGTTCAAGTTCCACGGTCTTGTCCCGTAGCGCCTTTTCCGATGTACGGAGTTTTTCCAGTGTTGATTGGAGTTCCCTGTGCTTCTTCTCCAGGTCGGTCATATCATCAAAGGTCGCCAGTACGCCACGCGGCCTGCCCTTGGCATCGAAGATCGGTGCGGTGTTGACAGAAAAGGTCCGCTCACTTCTGTTCTCAAGTTGCAGATGCATCGGAATCCCGGTTTTTCGTTCCATGTTCTGCATGCTTGTCCGCCAGGGGAAGACATCTATCTTCACCCCTTTCTCCCGTTTCCGCCAGGCCAGTTCATCCGCGCGAAGACCAATCAAGGCCTCTTCCGCAGTATTGGTCTTTTCGGTAAAGGAATCATTCGCCAGGATGATCTGGTCTTTCTCGTCCAGGATAATCAACCCTTCGGAGAGGGCATTGAATGCGGAACGGACCCGTTCCGGTATGACCGCTTTAGGATCGAGCTCACGCAGGGTTCGCTTGATAAAGATCATATACAGAACAAAGCCCATCAAGGCGACGAACAACAACAGTCCACCCAGGGTACCAAGAGAGAGTACGCTCTCCCTTTTCAAGGGGGAGAATGCCACCTCAAGGGTTCCCCACCGGGTTTTGTTGGCCATGATCGGCACGCGCACGTGGGTCGAGGTGGATTTATCCAGAGGAATATCCACCCAATGCTTCTCATGGTCGCCGATGGTCAGGGAGGCGCCGCGAGTGTTGTTCATCGAAACGGAGAGGACATCATCATTCCTCTCCACAACCGACTTAAGGGTCGCACGCAGGATCTCAATATCATTCGTTGAGGCGGCCGAGGAGACCTGGACCGCCAGCGATTCGCAAAACTGTTTTCTAGCCTGTAGGGCCGTTTTCTCCTCATCGGGAACAAAACCGATAAGTCGCCCCAGCAGAATAATGCTCAAGGTCAGCAGTACCAAGCCCAAGGTGATTTTCAATGTCGGGCTGAATCGAAACATCATACGTCCTTCCTTGTACTACCGCTTTGGCGAGGCTTGTTCTTGTGATCGAACAGTTTGGCCAACCGCTGCTCCTCAGGATCTGTGTCTGGCCGATCATCTCGCGCTTCCTCACGCCTTGTTGCATGCGCCGAGAGAACAGGCAGGGGATCGACCTGACGCCATAACGGAGCTGAGGAGAGCAGGCTGGCCGAAAGCACACCGGCACGCAACAACCACGCCACATAACCGGCCGAAAGCGTGACAGTGCCCAGTGCCGCCGACTGCAGCACGAGCCCATCACTCGACGACTGCTCATCACGATGATCCGACATCTCCCGACCCATGGCGTCGAGGAGGTACCAGATTGTCTCCGGCACCTCAATCACATCACCGCTATTAGTATTGAACTGTGGTAATTCATCAGGTGTGACAGGTGTCGGCGTGAGCCTTACCTTCACAAAATCAAAACCATTGGCATTTCGATCATCCGCACCAAATAATGATGCTGATAATTGTTTGATGAAATGCCGCTCAGGATCAGTAGAGCTCACAGTCGGATCCACCCCGGTGTTTTCCAACAGGGCATCAGCCACTTCACTCCCGTGTTTGTGCTCATCCGTATCATCAAGAGCTGTTGATGCAAGGGACTGCCCCGCATCCTGTCCACTCTCTATGATTGCCGGCGCAGCGGTTACTATCGGCGGCTCTGGATTGAGATCGAAAATGATCTCATCGAGAAAGGGTTCTTCCGGGTCAACCGACGTTTCGACCGTCCTGGTCAATGCAATCCCAAAGGTATGAATAGAGAATGACCCATCTTCACTCGTCGCGCGAACCGTGATCTCAAACTGCGATGTTTCCCGGTCCCCCAATCCCGACACCAGGGTGATGACGCCGCTGGATGGATCAACGGCAAATAGCCCGCCAGCATCGTCATCCAGACTATAGGATATGAGGTTGTTTTCACTATCCGGATCTTCAGCCCAGACCGTGATACCGACTCCATCATTGACCGAGTTGGATGTGGATATCATATCGGGCGTATCTTCTATATCCATCAACAGCCCGACATCGAACTCATTCACGTCCCTGACCTCTATGGTATAGACCTGGCGGTCAGATCCACCATTACCGTCTGAAACCAACAGCTCAACCTGGTAAAGATTATCCTGATTGGCGTCCAACGGATTCTCTCTATCCGGTGCTGTGTTGAACACCAATTCGCCTGTTGCGGGGTCGATACTGAACAGTCCCAGATCAGTACCGCCATCGATCGCAATGGTAAGGTTGTCGTTATCAGGGTCTTCCACCGCAATCGTCGTTACATAAGTGGTGTTCTCATCCACTACCAATAAACCGCTATCACTATGAGTATTGATGACTGGAGCGTCATTTACCGCAACAACATCGATAGCGACCGAGTAGCTGTTCATCCCCCCATTGCCGTCGCTTACACTGTACACAAAACCGTCGGGGCCGTGATAATCGGCATCGGGAGCATAGCTGACTCTACCGTCTTCATAGACTGTAACACTGCCATTGGCGGAAGCGTTCTCCAACTGATAGCTGACGCTATCACCATCAGCGTCACTGGCCACCGGCAAGGTACCTGTGTAGATCGTGTCTTCAGTTACACTGATAGTGGTACTGGATGCCTCTGGCGCACTGTTGACCGAGATAATATTGATATTGACCGTGGCGACATTGCTCTGGCCGTCATTGTCGGTAACCCGATAGGTGAAGCTGTCGCTGAAGTTCTCCGAACCGTTGTGGCTGTAGGAGAAGGTGCCGTCTCCGTTGAGGGTCAGGGTGCCATGATTCACATCGGTGACCAGGCTCACCGTCACCGGGGTATCGCCCAACCCTGTATCGTTGTTGAGTACCGTTGCCGATCCACCCACCA
>NATW01000040.1 GCA_003094555.1 gamma proteobacterium symbiont of Ctena orbiculata | reverse complement strand
TGACGTATATGTGCGTAGTTATCTACATCGGACATCAACAGACGTTCTGCGATGTTACCACCGGCGGAGATCTCGAAATTCAAACCCTGGTGCGGATTCTGGTAGACCATACCGAATCGCTGATTGACCAGACGGCGTTGCTCTGCCTTATTCAGTGCAAACAGTTCGAAACTATCGCCTTGATCATAAAAGGTGGCGCTGCCACTGCTCGGTTCCTGATCGAAATAGAGACACTTCACCGCTGTCGACTTACCGGAACCGGACTCGCCCATAATGCCCAGTATCTCGCCGGCATAGAGATCGAATGAGACATCATGGGCCGCGACTACACTGCCGCAATCAGGACATATGTTGGACTCGAACTCCGGGCCGGTCTTCTGGTAACAGGCGGGACATCCCTTGCTGTAGCGTTTGCTGAGATTGCGTACCTTCAGTACCTTATCCATTGATCACCTCTGCCGGGTCTTGCAGAGCCAGCTGTTCCTCGCACCAATCAGCGTCAGAGCAACGGTAGACCAGCTCACCTGTATTGGAATCCACATATTCATCCAGGTAGCTGTCACTGCAGCCACAGCGGGCACAGACGCGACGCCTGCCCTGATGGTCATGAAAGGACTCGACACGGAAGGGTATATCCTCGAAGGCAAGCGGTTCAGCCTTGGTGTAGGGTGGCACGGCATAGATCTTTTTTTCGCGCCCGGCCCCGAGTAGCACCAAGGCCTTGGACATATGCAGTTTGGGCACATCCCAACGGGGGATTGGAGACGGATCGATCACATAGTGATCGTTGATGCGGGTCGGATAACGGTGTGAGATGGTGATCTCTTCGAACTTGACGATATCCTCATACAGCTTGACCAACAGGCGAGAATAGTCCGCTTCTCCATGCAGCAGCTTACGTCGATCTTCCGAGGCCTCCACCACCACCAGGGGATCCGGATAGGGCACCTGTAGCACCAGCAACTGGTCCTCACGCAGGGGCTTTTCCGGAATGCGATGACGGGATTGGATCAGATCCGCATGCTGGGTCAGTGTGGTGGTGGCAATACCGGGACAGGTCATTTCGATAAAGGTCCGCAGGTTGACTGCGTTGACCGAATCGTCCGATCCCTGATCGATGACCTTGAGTGTCTCTCCCTCACCGATAAGCGCCAGGGTCAATTGCAGGCCGCCGGTGCCGAAACCCCGGCCCATGGGCATCTCACGGCTGGAGTAGGGAACCTGGTAACCGGGAATGGCGACTGCCTTGAGGGCGCTGCGGCGAACCTCTTTCTTGGCATACTCATCGAGGAAACCGAACTGTTGGGGGAGACTCATTATTGCTGCTCCTTAGATAGTTTCTCTTGGGTGGCGCGCAGCCGATCCATATCGGATTGGAACGTCACGTAGTGAGGCATCTTGTAGTGAGTGCAAAAGCCCATCGAATCGATACCATCCACATGCAGCAACACAAATTCAGGATCTTCGGAGGGATTTTTGGGACCATGCTGCAAACCTGCCTGCAGGGAACGGTCGAGTATGGCCATGCTGATGGCCTTCACCTCGTTGTGGCCGAAGCAGACGCCATAGCCGAGAGTAAATACGGGCTTGCTGCCCTCCTCGTCACTTTCATACATGGCAATCACTTCACACTCGGTGATCTCCACCTCCCCGACTTCCATCGGCTGGCCCGTTATCGGGTGCGGCAGCATTACTGGAAGATAACCGACACGCAGTTCCGCCACAGTCGGATGCACATCCCCATAACCACGCATGTTGGAATAGGCGATTGCCAGCAGTGATCCCTGTTCCCCCCGCGCCATGGTCGACAGTGCAGCCGAACGCGGTAGCGGGAAGATCATGGGTTCACGAGTAATGTCGAACGGATTAGTTTGATCCTGTTGTTCTTGCAGCGGCGCCAACAGGCCTTCTGCTCGTAGCTGTTCGAGCACCTTAGGGAAGGTATCGGGTATCTCATCCACATCCAACCCCTCGAACCATTCATTGGTGATGGCGCGAAACTGCTGCGGGGATTCATTGAGCAGCTCCATGCGCATCAGCCGCAAATGGTAATCGGTGGTGGCGCCGAGCATCTGACCACCAGAGATATCTTTAAAGGCGGAGGAGATGCGTCGGGTTATGCGCATCTCTGAGGTGTCGAGCACCTCGGTCTCGGCCAGTCTTGGCACGGTGGAACGATATGCGCGAAGGATGAATGCCGCCTCCAGGGTATCGCCCTGAGCCTGTTTGATCGCCAGCGAGGCAAGGCGTGGATGATAGACTCCACCCTCAGAAAGCACTCGACTATGCAGCAGACGCAACTGATGCTCGATTGTCTCCGCCTGCAGCGGTTGGGCATCCTCCCCTTGACGCGTGCGCAGATAGTCGAATACCAGTTTGCTGCCTTCAATAGCCTGACCGCCTCCCTTGATTGCCACGTATGCCATCAGCACGCCTCCACTTTAGTTGTGCGCGGCAGAGCCACTACCGCTGAGTCGTCCACTAGGAGTAGATCCACACCCAGGGGAAATGCAGCGACCCAGTTCTCTCGTTGAGATAACCATTCAGGGTCTAATCCGGCGATGGCGCAATGGGCATTGCCGTTGACACCAGGACCGCTTAGGCGCAGTCGCAACTCACCCCCATTCACAGAGTCGACCTTGATGATCAAGGTGGCGGACTGTTCCGGGCTTGGCAAAGTACCCAGCTTGGGTTGAAACGCCTGGTACCTGCTGCCGTCGCAGAAGACATAATCCGCCTCTTCCAAGACACCACTGGACGCCTGCAGCATGGGCCAATCACTCGCATCGAGCAGGTCGTGCATGTCAGCCAGGGAGACTTCCGCATCCAACAAGGTGGCGAGGATGGCTGTAGCAGCCTGACCACCCTGGGTTGCATATAAAGGTTTAACCATGCCAGGCCGGGACATGGCTTCTAGCAGTGCACGATAGTTTTGCTGTTGCACACCCGGCGTCCAGATCGCAGCGACATCAAGCATCGCTATCTCCTACATCATCGAGCAATGAGAAATCGACTCGCGTGCGAGCCAGGATGGCCTTGCGTTCATCGGACTGTTGTGCCCGCAGATCCATACCCTCTTCGATCAATGCTTCCACCCGCTCCCAGCCTGGCAGACGTCCTGAGAGTATCGCATCACACAGTGCCATCTGCTCTGCACGATCGATGCGTTCATCCATCACTAAAGCTGCGCCTTCGGCACTCTCTCCCCCATCAGTGGTCACACTCAACCAGCAACTGGCCAAGGGAAATTCACCCAGATAGAAGGCTTCCCCAAGGGTAGTATCCCGAAGCTTGAGCATGCCCAGTCCGCTCTGGGAGAGGGCCTTTGGCGTCACTTTCCAAGTGCGCGGAAAACTATCCGCCAGACGCTGCAATGAATCATCTGGCACTCTACTCAGGGCACTCACCCACTGTTCTCTTGCAAAATTAGTCATTGATCCAGATATCTATACAAATTTTCCTAAACAAGGGTCTTGGAACACCGCTCCAATGCTGTAAACCCTATAGGGTTTTGGTACGCAATCGTTGCGACAACATTTCCAACACCACCACGGTAATGAAGATCACCAGCAGTATGGTGGATACATGGCCATAATCGAACAGATCCCAGCGCCCTTTCAGCTCCATGCCAATACCTCCGGCACCGACAATGCCAAGTACGGTAGCTGTCCGGATATTGCGTTCGAAAATGTACTGCACATAGGCAATCCAAGCCGGCAGGACATGGGGAAAGACGGCAAAACGTAATACCTTCATGTTGTTGGCGCCGGATGCAGCCAAAGCGGTTTGTGGACCTGGGGGGGCATTCTCTATCTCATCGGCAAAGAACTTACCCAGCACACCACTTGTGTGAATCGCCAGTGCCAGTACACCGGCAATGGGACCGAAGCCGTACATCAAGACCAGGAACAGTGCGATGATCAGCTCAGGCATAGCGCGGTGAAAGCTCAACCAGCCTCGGGCAATGGTGTAGATAATCTTATGGGGTGTGTAATTGCGACTGGAGAGGATTCCCAGGGGCAGCGAGATCATCACAGAAATAACAGTACCCCAAAAGCCCATCTCGATGGTCTCCCACATCTTGGCCAGTACCTTGGTCAGGTAACCGACCGGTTGCACAAGAAACTCCGTTGTTTCGCTGGACCAGGTATCGGTCAGCGCGTCGTACTGTTTGTCTTCCGCTATCTCTATACGGGAGAACAGGGGCAGGTTGTCACGATCGAATGATTGCAAACGATTGACGGCAGTACGATCGGAGATCTGAATCGGGAAGGCCTTGCTGCCAAAACGCACTGCGCCATCCAGGACCTGGGACTCACCGATGCCAAGCATAGACAAGGCAGCTTTGCTGGTCTCCACAAAGGCCTTGTCCATCTCTGTGTTGTGGGCGGAAAACGACAACAACACGAAGGTCACGAACAGAATAAGAATATTCTTGGGTGTGACGGTGCGATGCAGCGACCAGTGCTCCCAGGAGCGGCTTGACTGGTCAGTATTCATGCCGCTACCTGTTCCAAGCGCTCCGGCTTGGCCAGTTCATACAGCTCTGTCTGGGTTGCGTCATCCATCGCATTGGGATGACCATCAAAGAAGACCTGTCCTTTTCGCAGGGCAACGATCCGATCGGCAAATTCCAGCGCATACTCCATCTGATGAAGGGTGCAAACCACAGTAGCTGCATGTTGCTTCGCGGCGTTCTTTAAACTATCCAGTACGCTACGGCTCATGGCGGGATCGAGGCTGGCTACCGGCTCATCCGCCAATACCACTTCAGGATCGGAGAGGAAGGCGCGCGCAATGGCGACACGTTGCTGTTGCCCCCCCGAAAGGGCTGATGCGCGCCGATAGAGGTGCTTCTCTTCCAGACCGACCTCATGCAGAAGCTGGCAAGTCTTGCGTTGATCCTCCAGGGGAAAAGACTTGACCAGGCTACGCCAAAAACCAACCTGGGGCAGCTTTCCAGTCAACACATTGTGCAGCACCGACAAGCGAGGGACCAGATAGAGTTGCTGGTGGATCATGCCTACCTTGCGTTGAATCGTGCTGCGGGTTTTTCGCGTAAGTTCCACGTCGCCAATGGTTAGAGTACCTTCACTCGGTACCACTACCCCGTTAACCATATTCATGAGGGTCGTCTTGCCGGCGCCAGATGGACCAAGCAATACACAAAACTCCCCTTTCTTTACATGCAGGGAGACACCATCAACCGCACGCGTGCCATCATCATAAACACGACTTACCGAATTGAACTTCAACATAACGACACCTCGAGCTTTGATGGCGTGGGGTGAGGGCCTCACCCCACGCACTTCAGGTTATGGAGCGTGCTTAACGCTGACCGGCCTTGTCGATCATGTCAGCCTTCACCTGCTTGGTGACGGCAGACAGTTTGCCCAGCGCATCAAAGATCTTCTGCACATCGAAATCGGTGTCGTAGCGATCGACCTTCTTACCGCCATAGCCACGGATCTTGGCGGGATCGATCTTGGTATGGATCTCACTGAATGCCAGTCGCAACTTAGCCTTCTGTTTGTCAGTCAGCCCCCTATTCATAGCCAAAGGAGGATTCGGGATCGGCTGCGATTTCGCTAATGGCTTGAATTTGGCGGGATCAATGGCACCCTTTTTGACTGCCTTGCCAAAGGAGTTGTAAGAGGCAGCTGCAGCATCCACCTTACCTTCAGCCAGGGCAGCCAAGGAAGCGGAATGGGAACCGGCGATAATCAATTTCTTGAGGTCTTTCGTCGGATCAACACCGTCAGCGATCAGCATAGCGACAGGAAAGTTGAATGAGGAAGTGGAGTTCGGACTACCGAAGGCCATGCTTTTGTTTTTCAAGTCGGCGATGCTATTGATACCGCTGTCCTTGGCGACAAAGATACCGGAGTGATATGAGGCATTGCCTTTTTTCACGTCCACAGCCAGCAGATCCACGCCACACTTCTCGTTGGCCTGACCGAAAGTCACTGCGCCATACCAGGCGATATCCGCCTGATCATTACACATGCCCTCTACAACCGCGGCATAGCTCGCACCTGCGCGCAGATCGAAGTGAATGCCGTAGTGTTCGGTAATGCCCTTGAAGACAGGCGCGTAGTCAGCGGTGATATCGTTGGTACCGGTATCAGCGGGGACCATCAACACACGTAGTGGATGGTCTTTCGAGCCATCAGGAAGGTTGGCAGCAAGGGCTGCACCGGATAACATAGCTGCGGCGATGCCAGCAGTTACAAGCTTCAACAGTTTCATTACTTTTCCTCGACAGTTAGGTAATGTTAATTAAGGTTTGACGGATAATTGCGTGGCATCGCCTCTAAACCGCGTTACCACATACTCAGCCGGTTTTTGGCTTTCAATTGCCACATTCACACTTTTGACCCGCAACACCGGCAAGTAACGGGGGATATTCAATAACGCTGCATCGTCTGATTCAGGCAGCACGGCACTGATCAGACTCTCGCTGCGTTGTAATTTTGTATTGCAGTTTTGCTCCAGGAATTGATGCAGGGAACCATTGTCGTAGCGCTCGAACACCTGGGGAAAGGCAGCCAATGGCAAGAAGTGGGAAATGACGCAAAATGGCTTACCCTCCACTTCTCTCAGGGTTTCCAGAAAAATTACCTCGCTACCCTCAACAACCTTCAAACGGCTGGAGACGCCACCACTTGCGAGGATAATCTGTTTTCGGATAACCCGGCTGTGGGTTGATACGCCGAGGGCCTCGAGGGTTTCCGTGAAACGGGTACGGGAACCGATGGCATAGTCGATGGCAGGCGCGAGAACATAGACACCTTTACCGTGACGACGCACCACCATGCCTTCCGTCACTAATTCGTCCACAGCCCGGCGCAGGGTGTGGCGATTGACATTGAAACGCTTGGCCAACTCAGCTTCCGAAGGCAGGGCATCCCCAGCATCGAAGAAGTTCTGAATCTCCTGCCGCAGCATCTGGCTGATCTGGCGATAGACTGGGAGTGATCCTTCGCCGCGTTGTATTTGCCGTACAGACATCTAGATAACCTCGTTGTTTCGAGGCGAACACTACGTGCAAATTGTTACAAACTTGTAGCGGTTAAAATTACAATTTAATGAAATCAGTGCTGATAAGGGATTCGCTCAACAACCGGCACTGGCATTGCCAGCAACCCAGTCATGATTATTGATATATTTATTGTTAATAATCAATAATATTAATTGATTATCTAGAAAATGATTTAAGATTATTCCAGGCTATGCAAGCCATCTGTTTCCATGCCCGGTTGGTTGATAGGTCAGCGATTTGATGATCTGAAAGGAAGCCTCTTCATCGGCATCTTGTTGCTTTTAACACCGCTCTCTTGCATATCCAATTTCAGCTCAATCCTCTCACCCTTTCTTGTTATGATGGCGCTTTGGGAATCGACTGACTCCACCTTCCAGTCATGCTTATTCATGCCCTGGGACAGACGTATCAGCTCATTGCTATCCAGATCGCGAATAATGGCAACCTTATGATCCGGCATCATGGCGACACCTTCCAATTTCAGTCGCAGTGGCTTGCGGGGCATACGGCTAACCTTTTTCTGCACCGGTTCGGCTGGCGGCAGTCTGCCTTCGACAAACAACGGCCTGTCATTGATCTCTTCATATGCCTTCAAGGAAATAGGTACAAATCTAAGTGTTTCCAGGTTATCCTCGCTGGTCTTTGAACCTTCCGTATTGGCTGCTTGATCAGTCATAAAAGGCGTATCATTAAAAGGCGTACTCCAGCGGTAGTAGATGTATGCACTCATCACACCTATTGCCAACAACAGTAGCAGAGTCATGGTATTGAAACTGTGTTTCCAGTTATTCATAACCCGTCACTCTTGATATAACCCACCAGCAGAAATTCCAGATCCAGGCTGCGTATGGCTTTTTGTATATCTTTTGTTTTCGGTAGCCTCCTCCTGGGAAGATGTCTGCTGCGAAGACTGATATTTTCCACAAACAGATAGGGTTTTTGGGTTTCAAGTTGATGCAGTATCTTTGTGAAACTCTCCAGCGTACTCTTCATCCTGACCCGAATTGCAACCCTGTTCAGCATCTCTTCCTGGGATATCTGTACGGTCTGGGTACTGATGATTTCCCCACCACCTGCAGCAGCCACCTGTTTGATTCTTCGCTGTAGTTCCGCGTTTGCCAGGGAATCGGTCTTGCTTTGCAGATAGCGCAAATCAGACTGCTGACTCCGTTTGAGTTTACTGAACTCCTGTTGGTACCGAGCATCCTGCTTGGCAATACGCTGGTAGCGTAGAATTTGAAACCGCGCATCTTCAATCTGCGCATTGTACGCCATATTCATCGTCCATATGGGGTAGATCGCCAAGATCAGCACCGCCATCACCAATAGGATTAAAATAGCGATTGCCGAGAGGCGTGATTGCCGGGGTGTCAGAGAGGTGAACATCTAACCCTTACCCTCCCCGTTACCCGCCAGATCTGCCGATATATGAAACCGTTCCGTATTGTTTTTTTTGCTCCGTGTGACCGGCGATCTGAAAGAGACATTTTGAAACAGCTTTGAGGTCTCGAGAATGGGAATCAGCGAGGCGGATGCCGTAGATTGGCCATGCAGATGAACGGTATTCTCCCTGACTTCGAGATTGCTGACCCAGGTATCGTCAGGGAGCAACAGGGTCAATTCCAGGAGTATCTCCAGAACCGGCTTGGAGTTGATTTTTTTCTCTTCCAAAAAGCGGGCTTCGTCCCTGGCGGATGTCACCTGTTCTCGCAGGGCAGCGACTTG
>NATW01000039.1 GCA_003094555.1 gamma proteobacterium symbiont of Ctena orbiculata | reverse complement strand
ACCCCCATACCCCAGATACCGAGAAAACGCCGCTGTTGCCGGGCCATGACCTCATAGCCTGCGACGAACAGCATGAACAGTGTAAGCAGCGCGATCAACAGGGGGTGGGATTGGACGAACAGGAACTTCAATACCAGGCCGAGCAGGAGCAGTTGCACCACGGTGCGCAGAGCTGCGATCAAGAGTTGACGCTCGATCCCAAGGGAGAGGCGTAACGACAGCAGGGCCAATACAAGTACCAGGATTGCCGACAGGATAAGGTCCAGGGGCGTGAGTTGGATCAGGGTCATCTCTGCACCTGCAGACGGCCGTCGGTGATACGCCAGGTTTGCTCACCGACCCGCTGTTGCTGATCGGGGTCGTGGCTTACCCAGAGCACTGCGGTTTGGTGCTGTTTGCGCCACTCGGCAATGAGCTGTTCGACCCTGTCGATATTTTTTTGGTCCAGGTTGGCGGTCGGTTCATCGAGAAGAAGCACCTGGGGCCTGTTGCACAGCAGTCTTGCCAGTGCCAGGCGCTGTCTCTCCCCGCTGGATAGGCGGCTGACCTCCCACTGCATGGTGTCGGGTGAGAGATCGAGATGCGACAGCAGGGTGGCGTCGATGTCGGGGAAGTGGTCACCGACTCTCTCATTCCACCAGGCACTTTCGGCGGGTAGCATTCCCACTTGCCTGCGCCATGCCGGACCGCTGAGGGAGGCCATCTCCCGGTCACCGAGCCAGGCTTCACCCTGGTGCGGATCCAGGTCGGCCAAGGCCCTCAGCAAGCGGGATTTACCGCTACCGGACGGGCCGCTCAGTGTGGTGCAGTGCCCCGCCGGGATGTATAGCTCAATAGGTTCGAGTAGGGGTGACTTGAACTGCTTTAAGGTCAGGCTGCCCATCAACTCGTACGCTCGAAGAGAAGATCCCAAACCCCATGTCCAAGCCGCTGACCGCGTTGTTCGAATTTGGTCAAGGGTCGCGTCTCCGGACGCGGTGAAAATTTATCCTTTCCGGCCTGGTTGCGAAAGCCGTTGTGCCGGGTGAATACGGCCATCATCTGCCGGGCGTACTCCTCCCAGTCGGTGGCCATGTGGATCACCCCGCCGGGTTTCAATACCCGCTGGATCAGGTCGGCGAACTCCTGCTGAACGATACGGCGTTTATGGTGACGCCGCTTATGCCAGGGGTCGGGAAAGTAGAGCAGGACCCGATTCAGGCTGGCTTCAGGAATCTGCTGTCGCAGCAGTTGCATGGCGTCTTTCTGCAGGATGCGTACGTTGTGGGTCTCCTGTTCAGCCAGTTTCAGCATCAGATGGCCCACTCCGGGGGTGTGAACCTCGACCCCCAGGAAGTCTTCATCCGGATGGCGGGCGGCGAGCTGGGCCAATGCCTCCCCATTGCCGAAACCGATCTCCAGGGTGAGCGGCGCCTGCCGGCCAAACAGGGCGACGAGGTCGAGCTGCCGTGGCTCCGGGGTCAGGCCATAGTGGGGCCACAACTCCTGGAATGCCCGCTGCTGACCCTCGGTCAATCGTCCCTGTCTCAGGACATAACTGCGAATGGGGCGTTGAGGCTGTTCAACGGACATGGGCCTGAGTCGTGTCGATTGGCTGCCGGGTGTTTAAAAAAACAGTCCGTCGAGGGGTGACGAGGCGGAGGCGAATCGCTTGGCCGGCATGCGTCCCGCCAGGTAGGCCTCACGTCCCGCCTGGATCGCCTTTTTCATGGCCGATGCCATCAGTACCGGATTTTGTGCGGCCGCGATGGCGGTGTTCATCAGCACCCCGTCGCAGCCCAGCTCCATGGCCACTGCCGCATCGGAGGCTGTGCCGACGCCGGCATCCACCAGCACCGGTACCTTGGCGTTTTCGACGATGGTCAGGATATTGAGCCGGTTACGGATACCCAGACCGGAGCCAATGGGTGCGGCCAGGGGCATCACGGCAACACAGCCGAGTTCCTCGAGCCGTTTTGCCATGATCGGATCGTCGTTGGTGTAGACCATGACGTCAAAGCCATCCTTGATCAGTGTCTCCGCTGCCTCCAGGGTCTGTACCACATCCGGGAAGAGGGTCTTCTCGTCACCCAGCACCTCCAGCTTGACCAGGTTGTGGCCGTCCAACAGCTCTCTCGCCAGACGACAGGTCCTGACGGCGGTCTTGGCGTCGTAGCATCCGGCGGTATTCGGAAGATAGGTAAACTCATCGGGGGGGAGGACGGTGAGGATGTTGGGTTGATCCTGATCCTGGCCGATGTTGGTGCGGCGCACCGCAATGGTGACGATCTCCGCGCCACTGGCATCGATGGCCGCGCGGGTCTCCTGCATATCCTTGTACTTGCCGGTGCCTACCAGCAGGCGCGAGGTGAAACGGCGTCCGGCGACGCTGAAGCTGTCATTTTGGTTATCGTTTGGCATGGGTAGTTGTGCGATTTATATTTAATAGGGGTTGGATGGGGAGTGAGGGCTGCTGTTTCAGCCACCACCTACAGCCTGGATGATCTCAACCCTGTCACGCTCATTCAACCGGTGCTGATCGAAGCTGCTGCGAGGCACTAACTCCTCGTTGACTTCCACAGCGATACGCTGCCCGGCGAGATCGAGGATCTCGATCAGCTTGGCCATATTCGCTGTATCGGGAATTTGCTTTTCCACGCCGTTTAAGTAAATCTGCATATATCTCTTGTCTCTACAGGGGTTGGGAGAGGATTTTACATCATCTTTGGACAACAAAGTATGTGTTGTGTTGGCGCAAAGGAAACGCCCGCGACTATGAATGAAACAATGATAAGAGGCCCTATAGGGCCTGGGAGCGATAGCTCTATGCCTGGAGTCGATAAGTGAAGTGGAGTGAAGACCTAATATCCCCCGAACAGGCCGGTACCCTGGATGGGCTGTTTCTGCAACGTGTGCGCCGCACTCCGGATGGGGTGGCCTATCGCCACTATCACCGGCATAACAAGCAGTGGTACGAGCTTACCTGGGGGGACATGGAGCGCCAGGTGGCGCGCTGGCGTCAGGCCCTGTCAGGGGAGGATCTGGAGGCCGGTGACCGGGTCGCCATCCTGCTGCGCAACTGTCCCGAATGGGTGATGTTCGACCAGGCCGCGCTCTCCCTCGGATTGGTCGTTGTGCCTTTGTACACCGACGATCGCGCCGATGCCATCGCCTATATCCTGCGTGATGCGGCGGTCAAACTGCTGCTGGTGCAGGACAGCGGTCGCTGGAACCGCATGGCCGACTCGGTGGAGGAGCTACCCCAGTTGCAGCGGGTGGTGGTGTTGGAAACGGAGCGTCAGCTGAAACCGGGTGAGGATGATCTGGTGCGCGAGGCGAAGCACTGGCTGCCACCTCGGGGAGAGTCCTTGAAACGGCGCTATGCCGATCCCGATACGCTCGCCTCCATCGTCTACACTTCCGGCACCACGGGACGCCCGAAAGGGGTGATGCTGAGTCACAATAATATGCTCTCCATCGCCCACGGCTCACTGACTGTGGTCGACTGCTATGAACAGGACAGTTTTCTTTCCTTTCTGCCCCTCTCCCACACCCTGGAGAGGACAGGCGGTTACTATCTGCCCATAATGGCCGGCGCCACCGTCTCCTTTGCCCGCTCCATTCCCCAGTTGGCGGAGGACCTGCAGACAATAAGACCCACCGCGATCATCGCGGTACCGCGCATCTTCGAGCGGGTCTATGCCCGGGTGCAGGACCAGCTGAAGCATAAACCCCCCTTTGCCCGCATGCTCTTCAATCTGTCCTTGAAGGTCGGGTTCAAGGAGTTCGAATACCGCATGGGGCGGCGCAGCTGGTTTCCCGGACTGCTGGTGCATCCCCTGCTGCGCAAGCTGGTCTCCGGAAAGATTCTCGACAAGCTGGGCGGGCGGTTGCGGGTCGCGGTCAGCGGTGGTGCGGCCATTTCACCGGAGATCGCCCGGGTCTTTCTCGGGCTTGGCTTGCCCATGCTGCAGGGTTACGGACTGACCGAGACCAGCCCGGTGATCAGCGTCAATCCGATGGATAACATCAAGCCGGAGAGCGTCGGTGTGCCTCTGCGCGGGGTCAAGGTGAAGATCGGGGATGACAGCGAACTGCTGGTCAAGACCCCGGGAATGATGCTCGGTTATTGGAACAACCATGCGGCAACCGCCGAGATGATCGATCCCCAGGGTTGGCTGCATACCGGTGACCAGGCGCGTATCGATGAGGATGGACATATCTATATCACCGGCCGGATCAAGGATATCCTGGTGCTGTCCAACGGGGAGAAGATCCCCCCTTCGGATATGGAGATGGCGATAGCCCTCGATCCTTTGATAGAGCAGATCATGGTAGTGGGCGAAGGCAAGCCCTACCTGGGGGCCCTGGTGGTACTCAACCCGGATCTGTGGAGCGGATTTGCCGAGGAGTATGATCTCGATGCGTCACTGCCAGCCAGCCTTGAAGATGAGCGCCTGCAGAATGCAGTATTGAAACGTATCCGTATGGCGCTACGGGATTTCCCCGGGTATGCCAAGATACGCCGGGTCTCCCTGTTGCTCGATCCCTGGAGCATCGAGAATGGATTGATGACCCCCACCATGAAGATCAAGCGGCAGAAGGTGTTGGAGCATTGCAAGCAGCAGGTCGAAACACTCTATGGTGATGGCTTGGTTTAGGCGGCATGACAGGGAAATCATGGCGGGTTAGACTTGTACGGAGTGGTGTTCATCGCACAAGGAAACTTCGCGGGTATCGTATATCGGTATTACCCTGGCTTCCCAAGCCAGAGAGACGGGTTCGACTCCCGTTACCCGCTCCAAATCACTCCATTTGGGTCTTGTCTGAGCAGATTAACCGATAGCGTTCCAGGGCCGCGTGTCGCCGTTGCGGTTTCCCTTTCAATGCCTCGATCTGCTTCGCCAGCCGAGGACACACTCCAGCTTCCTCATCACTCGCTTGCGGGGCCTGGGTGAAGGGGTGCTCCTTGGGCTGGAACATGATCGACTCCCCTTTCTCCGCCAACGCGACATGGAGGGTGCCAAACAGGAGTAACAAAAGCGTGATCGAATATTTCAACACAGGGATACCTTATCGCGGGAAAGCTGGCTGCCGTTGGTGTAGTCTAATGGTGGCGGTTGCACGATGAACCCTTGGTTTTGTGGGGGATAGTGTGCAGCAATCACCGGCGGTTGCAGTTAGTCTATAGGCCTTTCAAGGCCTCTTCCAGAGAGGTTGTTCACAAACCGAAGGTAGTGATGATGAAAAAAACTGGGTTATTTCTGATTGTGTTGATTTCGATGCTGATGGCTGCACAGAGCCATGGGTTGGGATTGGGCATGTTGGATTTCCTGCCGGTGAAACACTTCACGGATGAGGACTGGAGAATGGCAAAAGCGAGCGCGGGCAAGGCGCTGCAACAGGGTAAGGAGGGTCAGGTGTTCACCTGGCTGAACGAAGCCAACAACCATAAAGGTGCGTATAAGTTATTGAACATCCTGGAGGTGGATGGGCGTGCCTGCCGGGATCTCTATATCCGGCATATTACGCGTAACTACAAAGGCAGCGGCAGCTACCGCTTTTGCAAGATGGATAGCGGTGAATGGAAGACCACCGGCAGAACCCCGGATGAATAAAAAATTTACGAACCGGGTATGAACTTGTTGTACGGGATAGCATAGTATTTAAGTCGGGCGGTTGTTCCAATGCGAGAACTCTATCAGGCGGCGGACAGGGTGGAAGCGCAGATCTTGAAGGATCACCTCCAAGTGGAGGGGATAGAGACGGTCATCGTTGGCGACCAGTTGAGCGGTGCCGTGGGCGAGCTGCCGGCGGATATCTATCCCACCCTCTGGGTTCTAGACGATGATGATCTGGCGCGGGCGAAGCAACTCACTGAACAGTTTTTCAATCGTCCTCCGGTGAGCGGTCAGCGTTGGCGCTGTGGGGTTTGCGGGGAGAGTATCGACGCAGGATTTGAGATATGCTGGAATTGTGGAAGCCCAGGCCCGAATGATAATGAATAAGGAGTAAATAATGGGCAAAACACTCAAAGTGCTCGGTTGGCTGGTCGGAATGGTCCTGCTGCTGATCATCGCAGCGGTGATTCTGATCCCCATGTTTGTCGATCCGAACGACCATAAAGAGCGGATTGTGGCCGAGGTGAAAAAGGCGACCGGTCGGGATCTCTCCATCGAGGGTGACATAGGGCTGTCTGTTTTTCCCCGCCTGGCATTGGAATTGAACGGTCTGACACTCAGCAATGCCGAGGGCTTCAAGGGGGGGGATTTCGCCGCCGTGAAGCATGCCGAGGTTGGGGTCAACCTGCTGCCGTTGCTGTTTGACCGGCTGCTGGAAGTCGATACCGTGCGCGTCGATGGGTTGAAACTCAATCTGGCCAAGTCCAAGAGCGGGGTCACCAACTGGGATGACATGCTAGGCGATGCAAAGGAGGATCAGTCGGGTGAAGCAGCAGAGCCCGTGTCTCCGGATGATACGGGTTTGCTGGCCTTCACCGTGGGCGGCTTGAACATCAAGGAGGCAAACCTGGTGTGGGATGATCAATCCACCGGGGAGCGCTATCAGATCGAGAATATCTACCTGGAGACCGGTGAGCTGGCCCCTGGGCGTAGCGTGGATCTGAGTTTCAGCATGGATCTGGCGAGCCAGAAACCGTTGTTGAAGAGTGGTATCAAACTGACATCCCAGTTGCTGGTGAACCCGGAAGAGCAACTGTTCAGCATGCAGGATGTGCAAATGGCCGTTGATCTGTCCGGTGAGGGTTTGCCCGAAGATGGGGTGAAGAGCTTGTTGGAGGGTAATCTGCTGGTCAACCTGACCACCAACACCCTGGATCTGCATGAACTGCAACTCTCCTCCGGCAAACTCAAGCTGAGTGGGCGGGTGCAGGGTGAGGACATCCAGACCAACCCGACCTTCAAGGGAGACCTGAATCTGGCTGAGTTCAATCTGCGTGAGTGGATGCAGCAGTTCGGCCTGCCGGTACCGGAGACAGCCGATGCCGAGGCACTTCAATCCCTGCATATAACCTCAGATTTCACCGCTTCTCCCGATCATCTGGTGTTGAAGAATCTGCTCCTGGAGTTGGACCAGACAAAGCTCAAGGGTGAGTTCGAGATGGTCGACTTCAAGGCGCCCGCCTACCTCTTCAACCTTACCCTGAACAGCATCAATCTCGATCGCTATCTTCCGCCCCAGGCTGAAACGGCTGCGCCGAGTCGGCCGGCCAAGGCCGGTTCGGAGAACGAACCCCTGTTTCCCAACGAGGTATTGCGCAAGATGCGGGTGGATGGAACCCTGCGTATCGACAGCATGGTCATGAACGGACTGCATGCCGAGGCGATACAGCTCAAGGTGCGTGGACGGGACGGCAAGCTCAATCTCGATCATGAGGTGGGGCGTTTCTATGATGGCTTGATGAAGGGGGATATGCAGCTGGATGTCACCGGTGAGCGACCGGCGGTGAAGCTCAATCAGAAGGTATCGAGGATCCTCTCCGGCCCCCTGCTGCTGGACCTGACAGGCAAGGATACCCTGCTGGGCAGTGGTGACCTGGAGATGCAACTGACCAGCCGGGGGAATACGGTCAAACAGCTGAAGCGGGGTCTCAACGGGGCCTTCTCCTTCGATTTTCGGGATGGTGCGGTCAAGGGCTTCAACCTGGCAAAGATGATCCGCGATACCAAGGCCAAGCTGAAGGGCGAGGGTACCCTGGTGCTGAATGAACCGGAGCAGACCGATTTTTCCGAACTCAATGGCCGCGCATCCATCGTCAACGGGGTGGTCAACAATCAAAGTCTGATCGCCAAATCCCCCTACCTGCGGCTGGAGGGCAGCGGCAAGGCTTACCTGTTGGAAGAGCGTTTGAAGTACACGGTACGCCCGGTGATCGTGAATACGCCCACCGGACAGGGGGGTGAAGCCCTGGAGGAGCTGGTGGGCATACCCATCCCGGTGAAGATCAAGGGCAACTGGAACGATCCCGATTTCTCCATCCAGCTGTCGAAGATCCTGGAGGAGCAGCAGAAGGCGAAATTGAAGAAGAAGTTTGACGACAAGGTGGACGAGAAGATCGGTGAAAAGCTGGAAGAGAAGGTGCCGGAAGAGGTAAAAGACAAGCTGAAGGATAAGCTGAAAAATCTCTTTTGATGGCAGCGGATAACTTCAGCCAACGGGTGCTGGCCTGGTTTGAGGAGCATGGTCGCAAAGACCTGCCCTGGCAGCACCCGCGGGACCCCTACCGCATCTGGGTCTCCGAAATCATGCTGCAACAGACCCAGGTGAATACGGTTATTGGCTACTTCGAACGCTTCATGCAGCGCTTCCCGGATGTGGCATCCCTGGCGGCCGCCGAGCTGGATCAGGTGATGCACCACTGGTCCGGGCTGGGCTACTACGCCCGGGCGAGGAACCTGCACCGGGCGGCGGG
>NATW01000038.1 GCA_003094555.1 gamma proteobacterium symbiont of Ctena orbiculata | reverse complement strand
AAGAGTCGAAGACGGGTAAGCTCTGGGCGGCGGCGAAGGGGATAGGCGTAGGTCTATTGGGTGGTGGGTTGACTGGCTATCCAGTCTATTTGGATGACTTATCCAGGGCCACCCACAGCAGGAGATGAATCAAATTCACCTACTGCCCAACTAGGGCCTGTTAACACTAATCCAATCGGCTCTGCTGGAGCTGTTTTTTTGCCCAGCAAGGCAGAATGAGCGAGGTTTAGCCGAGCTAAATGAGCGAATGATAACGCCGCTGGGCGGAAAAACAGCACCAGCCCTTCGGGTTGTGCCTGAAAACTCGCCACTCGGCGTTGCTCGTCGCTCATTTGGAATCACCAAACCTCTCTCCTCGCGCCTTGATTGGCGCGTTTTCAGGCGCAACAGAGCCAATTGGATTAGTGTTAACAGGCCCTAGCTGTAAACGATAGAAACCCTCTCCCAATCTCGGCAGCGACAATTCTTTTTGATGGTACCTTACCACTGGATTTGAGATCGGGGTGTAGGGCCCGATCGGGCTGAGTGCATGGGTCAGTTGGTAGTTGCCAGGCTTCAGGTTGCGTGTCCGCACTTTAGTCTGTCGAGCTTCATGAATGATCTCCACATGGTCGAAGGGGGCAGCCAATGGATCACCGATGAAGATCCCTTCGCCCGGTTGTTGCACGCTTTTCCAATAGGCCTCGATGAGGGTGCTGCCGCTGCCGTAGTGTTCCATCACCAGGGATGGGCTGGGGAACTTGCCTCTATGGTTGCAGGGCTCGACCACGGTGCCATAGCTGCCGCTGGCGCCTGCTTTGAGCCACTCCATGGCGCTCATCTGCCGGCTTCCCGACAACTGGCCTCCGGCTGAAGTGAGATGATCCGCGATCGCACCGGGTCGAAATTTCAGTGTATCCAGGCCACTGACCTGGGATCTGCCGGTGAAGTAGAACAGCACATCGTTGCGCTGGCGCAGGCTGTCATGACGCAGGATCGCTGTATCTATCCAGCCACGCATCCGGTTTATGATGCGGGGAAATTCTATCGCCCGTACATTTCTCTGTTTGTCGCTGGTGCTCAATAGATAGGCGGTGCCCTGGGGCAGGCTGTTGTCTGCCAGCAGGCCTCTGTCGATCAATTGTTTGGCATCAGCGAAGTTCTCGGCAGCGATGCTGATGGAGGGACGCAGGGAGAGATCCTTAAGGGGATCAGCGCCCGGGTAGTTGTAATAGGGGCTGTGTCGGGTGGTGGCGCAGCGTTGTTGTGAGCACCAGGTCTTGTCAAAGCCAAAGGTTATGGCTGAGGTCATGGACATGCAGCCGACGCGATAGGGCTGGCGCCAGGTCAGGGCATAGGCCTGGGTATGGGTCGGGGTTTGTTTCAGCAATGCCTTGCGGAGCGAGTCGAATTCATCTACCGGGAGTGATGTTGCATGGGGATTGAAAGAGAGATGCAGCAGGTTCTCCCGCGGTAGCATACGCACCTGCATATAGTATGCGCCGATCCTGACACTAAGCGGGTCCCGGTCATTCACCACTACCGCCAGTTCTTCCGGCTGTATTCGATATTTCGGCAGAGAGAGATGGACTTCCACCGCAACAGTGGTTGAAGGCAATAGCAGACTGAGGAGTAGTAACCTGAGATAGACTCTACAGTGGATGTTCACAGAACAACAGCGGCCCATAATCACTCAGGCATTGAAACAAGTGGTCCGGGTTCATCCATTTCAGTTAGCTTCCCATCCTTGGAAAAGCTGAACTGCAGCGGTGATTGGGTGATTGGCCATTCCCCCTTGAGTAGGTTCTGTGCCTTGTCTCCCTCGAATACAAGATAACTGTATTTCCCGTAGTGGGGAAGTTTTCTCGCCAGTCGCGTTATAGCTGCCGCTGAGTTGCCGACGACCCATGCCATGGTTTGATCTTTGTTTAGATTGTGCTGGCTAAGTACAAAACTATTCTCGCCGGTTGAATAACGGCTGTCAGCCAGGCTGATGCCATCAGGCTCCAGGGAAAAGGGCAGGCCGGATAGTTGTGTCACTAATGCAGGGTGGAAGCGATTATTCCGGCCAAGCAGCCAGATTGGACGATCCTGTGGCAACCGTTCCAGTTCGCTGTCGAGACGGATCTCCGCATCATCATAGCCACTGCGCCACTGTTGAGCCAATGCGCGATAAGCCTGCAGCATCCCTTTGTCGGTTCTGGCTGGGAGTACGATCAATACCCGCTGGCTGCCAAACAGACGGCTCAGGGTCGCCGGGGTTTCCGCCTGATCGAGTTGTCTGAAGAGATCGAACCAGGGATCGATTGCCAGCTGTTGCGGTTCCCTGTCCAGCTTGAGTAGGAAGGGGGTCTCTCTCTCATGGGAGGTGAGGGTTGTCTGCGAAACACTTCCATCCGTCAAGCGAGTGAACATGGGGATCTCCAGGGGGAAGGGTGCGTCTCGCTGGGTCTGCTGCAGGGTACCACGGATGTGGAAACCGTCACCCACCTGTTCCACGGCAAGATCGCTGACCTTCAGCCGTGGGGCGCCGTTTCTCCCGGTCCATTGTTGAAACAAGTCATCCAGAGTCTTGCCACCGGCCTTCTCGAAGGCCAGCTTCAGATCGGCATACCCGGCTGTTTTGAAACGGTTCTCCCGGAAGAAGATCTGCAGGCCCTCGATGAAGGCCTGATCACCCAGGTGGCGCCTCAGCATATGAAAAAACATCAGGCTCTTGTCATAGCCTACAGCCTGGCTGGCGGTTGTATGGCGGGCCCTGAAATCTGTCAGTGGAAAGTCGTTTTCACTGCGCACGAAATCCCCATAGCGTTTCAGTGCCGTGCGCCTGTGATTGGCGCCCAGTCCCCGCTGTTCGGCCAGGAGATGGTCGGCCAGATAGCTGGTCAGTCCCTCCGCCCAGTTGCCGCTCTGGTAGTCGATATAGACGCTGTTTCCCCACCAGTTGTGAAGGATCTCATGGGGGTAGGATGTATGCAGAATAAAGGGCAGGCGCAACACACGGGGTCCCAGCAGGGTGAAGGAGGGCATGCCGTAACCGCTCTCCCAGAAGTTCTCGACCAAGGCGAACTTGGCATAGGGATAGGGCCCAATCAGGGATTGATAGAGCGTCAGATAGTGCTCGGTTGCCTGTATATATCGTTCCGCTATGGCGGGATCCTGCTGGCGCAGAAACACCTGTGCCTCGATGCCATCCAAGGATTTACGGGTGAGGTGGTAGGGGGCGGCGACCAGATAGATGTTATCCTGGGGCGATGTTTCATGCCAACGGACGATGTTTCTCTCTTGCTCCTGCTGGATCTCCGGACCTTCACCCTGACTCACTGCCAGCCAGGTTGCGGGAAGCTCCACCTGCAGGTCATAGCTGGTGAAGAGATCCGGAAAGTAGGGGTACCAGCCGGTGCTGGCATCCAGATAGACTCCCTTCTCCGATATGGTTCCCCTCAGGCGTTCACTGACACGCCCCGGACTCTCACTCAGTGTGGTCAGCCGATGCGCGATCTTCCCGCCATACTTCAGGGTGAAATGGTGCTGATCTTCAGGCATGCTGAGCTGGTATTCGATCAACGGTCCAGTGTCGCTGATAGGCCCGATCTCTTTCAGGGATACGCCCCTGGTGATACTTTGTGGACTGAGGTCGCGATGCAGTAGAAATCGCAGCCGACCCTGATGCTTGTTGGCAGGCTGCGCGGCATCAACTTGCTGCCGGGAGGCGAGGTCGATCCGGTCTGTCACCTGCAGCTTTTGACCGCTTGGATCGAGTGAGACCTGCAGTGCATGGTGGACCCTGGGGATGGCAAAGAGTGGTTTGCAAAATAGTGCCAGCCCCAGCAGGATGTAACAGATCGTGGATTTATTGGTCATAAGGCGCATTGGGTCAATGGTAATGGGAGAATGTAGTGCTCTATTTTCGTTTGCTGTTTTTCATCTTGGTCTGCGCGACGACAGGCGCCCGGGCTCATGAACTCGCGCCTGATCCTGTGATCGACCTGGCAGCGATGATGGATGTATCGAGCCTGATTGAGAAGGTCTCAGACCGTCAGGTGGTGTTCGTCGGCGAGACCCATGATCAGTATCAACACCATCTCAATCAACTGGCGATCATCAAGGGACTGCATGCCAAGCACTCAGACCTGGGAATCGGGCTGGAGTTCTTTTTTCAGCCCTACCAGGATGTCCTCGATCGCTATGTCGCCGGAGAGATCGATGAAGCCGACCTGATTCGACAGTCGGAGTACTTCAGTCGCTGGCGCTTCGATTATCGGCTCTACCGGCCCATTTTCCAATACGCCAGGGAGCATGGAATTCCATTGATTGCCCTCAACCTGGAGAGTGAGATCACCCGCCAGGTGGGAAAGGAAGGCATCGAGAGTCTCTCCGAGGAGTTGAAACAGAGACTGCCCGATGAGATAGACAGGGATAATCAGGGTTACCGTCAACGCCTGCAGTCGATCTTCGATGCCCATCCGCATAAGGATGGGAGGAGTTTCGAGAACTTCCTTGAGGCCCAGCTGCTTTGGGACGAGGGAATGGCACAGCGGGCAGCGGAGTGGATGCAGCGCAATCCCGAATCCCATCTGGTGATTCTGGCGGGGGTCGGCCATCTCATGTATGGCGATGGGATTCCCAAGCGGCTGTCGCGGCGTATCGACGCCAGCCAGGCAATCATCCTCAATGTGGATACGGCCGCGGAGTTGGATCAGAAGATGGCTGACTATTTGATTCTGGCTGAGAAGCATGACCTGCCAGCCGCCGGTAAGCTTGGGGTTCTGCTCGACACCACCAGTTCACCACCCAGTATCACCGGTTTTGTAAATAACAGCGGTGCCAGGGAGGCGGGGGTTGAGAAATCGGATCGACTGCTCGCCATCGACGGTCAACCGATCGAGAGCTATGCCGACATCCGTATCGCCCTGATGGATAGGGAGGTTGGGGACAAGGTCGATCTGCAGGTGGAGAGAGAGCGTCTGCTTCTTGGTACCATTACGGAGACCCTGCAGGTCACCCTGCGCTGAGAGTATGAAACCACCGGAACTTCTTTCACCCGCGGGCACCTTGAAAAATGCCCGTTACGCCTTCGCCTATGGCGCCGATGCCGTCTATGCCGGTCTGCCTCGCTATAGTCTGCGGGTCAGGAACAATGACTTTATGCAGGATAATCTGGCGATCGGCATCGCCGAGGCGCATAGCCAGGGACGCCACTTCTATCTCGCCTGCAATGTGATGCCCCATAATGCCAAGCTGAAGACCTTTATCAAGGATCTCGAGCCGATTGTCGCCATGGGGCCGGATGCCTTGATCATGTCCGATCCGGGATTGATCCTGATGGTCAGGGAGGCCTGGCCGGAGATGCCGATCCACCTCTCGGTGCAGGCCAATACGGTAAACGCGGAAGCGGTGCGATTTTGGCAGCGGCAGGGATTGAGCCGGGTGATCCTCTCCCGTGAACTCTCCCTGGAGGAGGTGGAGGAGATCCGACAGGCCGTCCCGGATATGGAACTGGAGGTGTTTATCCACGGTGCGCTCTGTATTGCCTACTCGGGCCGTTGTCTGCTGTCGGGTTACTTCAATCATCGGGATGCCAATCAGGGTACCTGTACCAACAGCTGCCGCTGGGACTACAAGGTGTCACAAGCGGTGCAGCCGCCGACAGTCAACCTGGGGCCAGCGGGGGTGGCACGCCACGACGAGGCCGACCAGACCTACTATATCGAGGAGCGGGGCAGGCCCGGTGAGCCGATGCCGATGTTCGAGGATGAACATGGCACCTACATCATGAATTCCAGGGATCTGCGGGCGGTGGAGCATGTGGCCCGGCTGGTGAATGTCGGGGTTGATTGCCTGAAGATCGAGGGCCGTACCAAGTCCCACTACTATACCGCCCGCACCACCCAGGTCTATCGGCAGGCGATCGATGATGCCGTTGCCGGACGACCGTTTCAAGTGGGCTTGATGGCCGATCTGGAGAGCCTGGCCAACCGGGGCTATACGGATGGATTCTATCAACGGCATGAATCCCAGGAGCTGCAGAATTATCGTTACGGAAGCTCGCAGACTGAACGCCAACAGTTCGTGGGGGAAGTGACAGGTGTCGATGATGACACCGGACTGATCGATCTGGACGTTAAAAACAAGATTCGCGTGGGAGACCGGCTCGAATTGATGACGCCTGCTGGGAACCGCAGTTTTGAGCTACAAAGGATGGAGGATCAAAATGGCAATCCTATGCAGGAGGCGCCTGGGGGTGGTTACCGGGTCAGAGTCGAGCTACCCACCCATGAGGTCGAAAACGCCCTGTTGTGTCGTTACCTTGAGCCAGCGTAACGACATCCTGCAGCGATGAAGGTAGGACTGAGAGTATGCGTCAATACCCTGCACGGCGCCCTGGTGGGGGTGCCTGCACTGTTGAAGCTATTCGATGAATATAAGATCAGGGCCAGCTTCTTCTTCGCCACCGGCGCAGACAAAAGCGGCCGGCGCATCGGCCACACCCTGCAGCCTTGGTATCCTACTCTGAATATCGCTTCACGCCTCTACGGCATAATCCTGCAACCGCCGCTGATCCATCAGCGGGCGGCAGAGACACTGCGTTCAGTCGCGGCCGCCGGACATGAAACGGGCATTCTGTGTCATGACAGATCAGTCTGGCTGGACACTATCGCCCATGCCGATGAGACATGGACCCGGGAGGAACTGAACAGGGCAATCGAGGCCTATAGTGCCGTGTTCGGTGAAAAACCGAAATATATGGCCGCCGCCGGTTGGCAGATCAATCCTCACCTGTTGGCGCTGCAACAGGGCAACAGCTTCAGCTATGCCAGTGATGTCAGGGGTAAAAGCATCTTCTATCCCCGCCTGCAGGATGTGGAATCGAACTGCCCACAGGTACCGACGACACTGCCGACCCTGAGTGAATTGTTGGATCAGGGTGGTGATATCACAATAGATAACGTACACCAGTACCTCTATGCGGAGAGTCAGCATATTCTACCCCAGGGTCATGTCTACTCCTGCGATGCGGAGATGGAGGGGATGGTCCACCTGCCGCTGATGGAGAAACTGATCGTGATGTGGAAAGGCATGCCGGGGGGTATTCAGACACTGGGCCAACTGATGGAGGATGTCGACCTGCTACGAATACCAAGACACCAGGTCGGATGGGCGCAAGAGCAGACTGGGAATGTCTATTATGCGACTCAGAGTGTGGAGTTGGAGGTATCCGCAGGGCGGTTAGCCGATTTCCGTCAGGTGTGATTTGATACCTGTCACATGCACTATTACAAGGAAAGTTCCATCGATGAATATAACTATCACCAGGTACCCAGAGAAGCGGTTGGCATTGGAGACCGATAGATTGATACTCCGCCAATGGCTTGATGAGGACTACGCACCATTCGCACGCATCAATGACGACCCCAGGGTAATGGAGTTTTTTCCGCACTTACTGTCCCGTGATGAGAGTGATGAATTGGCCGACAGGTGCCGTGAGTTGATCACAGAGAGAGGCTGGGGTTTTTGGGCAGTTGAGTTGAAGGGCTATGGTGACTTCATTGGCATAGTCGGCCTGAATGCGCCACAGGATCGGTTGCCATGCTCACCCTGTATTGAGGTTGGATGGCGGCTTGCTTATAGGCACTGGGGTAAAGGCTATGCCACAGAAGCAGGAAGCAGGGCGTTACGGTTCGCCTTTGAAGCGCTTATGCTGGATGAAGTGGTAGCTTTTGCCACATTAACCAACCAACGATCCAGAGAGGTAATGGAGCGTCTTGGTATGGTCAATAAAAATCAAGATTTCGATCACCCCGCATTAGTGCCCGATCATCCTCTATCGAAGCACGTGCTGTATGCGATTTCCAGGAAGGTATGGAAAGAGAAATATTAAATTTTCGTTTCAGCTTTATCCGCTAATATAGAGAGAAATAGAATCGGCTAATTGATGAGGATATGCGATGGCAGCAAAACGAGTTACCGGCAGTTGTCTATGTGGTGAGGTCAGCTATGTCATCAAGGGTAATCTGGGGATATTTCAATATTGCAACTGTTCCCGTTGCCGAAAGTTCACCGGCAGCGCTTTTGCTTCCAACCTGCTGGTCAAGCCTGGTGACTTTGAATGGTTGCAGGGAGAGGTACTTGTAGGAAGGTACACATTGAAAGAGGCTAAGCATTTCGCCACATGTTTTTGTAAAAAGTGCGGATCTTCACTGCCCTGGCTGGCTCAAAGCGGAAGGAGTGTGGTGGTGCCGGCAGGTACCCTCGATGGTGATCCCCATATCAAACCGATCCAGAATAT
>NATW01000037.1 GCA_003094555.1 gamma proteobacterium symbiont of Ctena orbiculata | reverse complement strand
ATCTGCATCGCGGAGGTACTTTATATAGCGAAGCTATCCTGAGGGAGCTGGAGTTTGTAGATGTTTACTCCAGCATAGGGAGTTCGATGGTTACCAAAAATCCCCCATCCTTCAGATTTTCAGCACGAACCTCCCCCCGGTGGGCGGTAACAATCCGCTTTGTGATCGCCATGCCCAATCCATATCCATTGAATCTGCCAGCAGTTTCACCTCTGAAGAATGGCTCGAATACGGATTTGAGCTCACTTTCAGGCATGCCGCTTCCCTGATCCCTGATTGATAAGGAGAGTCGCTTTGTTTCAGGATTCGTATCGCAGCTGATCGTGACTTGTGTGCCCGAGGGAGTGTGGCGGATAGCATTGCGCATAATATTTTCAATTGCACGATGGATTAGGTTTGGATTACACGACACGTAGAGATTTTCAGCTTTTATGGCCTTGACCGTGCACTGCTTGCTCTTTGCCTCAAAAGTAGCATCCTCAACGATGGTGTCGATCAATTCGCCAAGGTCGGTCTCTATTTCACTGTTGCCAGGCAGTCCGGCATCAAGACGGGCCAGGGTCAACAGCTCTTCAATCAGGCGATCCATGCGGTTCGATTCACGCTCAATTCGTTCGATAAACTCTACTGCGCGATCGGGCTGTTGCTGCATAAGGTCGAGTGCAGCCTGTAGCCTTGCCAGTGGTGAACGCAATTCATGGGAGACATCGTGGAGTAAGCTCTGTTGGCCTTCGACCAGGCTTTGTAATCTTTTGGCCATGCTGTCAAAGCCATAAGCAAGGTCAGACAGCTCATCGTGGCGTCCTCCCATGGCTTCGCCTATACGCGTACCCAGTCTTCCATTTGCCACAAGTTCAAAGGCCTCTCTCAGGCTGCGAATGGGTCTCGAAAAATACAATGCGAGTAGTGTTGCAATGACCAGGCTGACCAGGCTTCCCGCAAGAAGTGGCAGTACTGACGGGGATAATGAGTGGTTTGGGCCTGTGGGTGGAGGAGTGGAACGAGGTCCAGGAGGTGGTTGGTCGGGCCCTCTCATTTCCGGATGTATTGGGACCTGCTCATTCTCATATTGTCGGTGCGGTGGCGGCCCGGGCATTGCAAAAGGCATGTTTGCAATTAGGCCTGGTGGCGGTTGATCAAAGGGTGGTGGATTGATGGGTAAGTCCAAAGGATTGTTACCCGGTTCAGGTTTGGTCAGCATGATCACAATGCTTACACCAAACACGGTCAGTATCTGACTGAGAAAAAGAAAGAGAAAGAACTTCCAGAACAATCTGCCCATGCTATACCTGGTCTGTGTGGCTTATTCTACGACTAATATGTATCCCTTACGTACCAGGGTTTGGATCATCGATCGACCGTCGTCCAGGGGGTGTAGCTTACGTCGGATGTTGCTGATGTGGACGTCGATGCTGCGATCGTATGGGCTCAGTGGCCGGTCCAATGCGGCCATCGATAGTTCATTTTTACTGACCGGGTTACCGGCATGGCTTACCAGTACCTCGAGCAGACTAAACTCAGTGCTGGTAAGTTCGAGTGGTTGATCACTCTGGTCAGCGCGACGTTGGGTGGGCCAGAGCTTTAGGTTGCCGGCAGTCAGAGGCTGGTTGGATGATGGCTGGCTTGCAGTAGCACCCTGTAAACCTACGCGATGAAGAATGGCACGCAGACGCGCGATCAGTTCTCGGGGAGTGCAGGGTTTTGGTACATAGTCGTCCGCACCCAGCTCCAGGCCCATGATCCGGTCAGTGTCATCACCCTTTGCTGTCAGCATCAAAATTGGCAGGTTGCTCTTCATACGGATCATGCCTAGGGCTTGGATGCCATTGATTTCCGGCATCATGACATCGAGTACGACAATGTCATATAAGCCTGAAAGTGCTGCATCAACGCCTTCCTTGCCATTGTTGACGCATGCGACGATGAAATTCTCTTTCTCAAGGTAGTCCTTGAGTAACTCGAGAAGTTCCAGGTCGTCATCGACTAACAGTACGTGTGGCTGTGAAGCGGGGGATTGATTGGGTATTGTGCCTGTCATCGGGTGAATATTTAAACTGTCTGTAAAAGGGTGGTCTCAGAGAAATATCTTTTTGGGCCTCAGTCAGTTGTATATCAATAACCGGCAAAGGCTTGCCACCTAAGAGTGTAGTCGAATTGAAAAATTACAACATAAATCAGTGAATGAAAAAGGAACTTACAATAATTTACAAGCCTGGTTCAGAGGCAAACATTTGCCGCTAATGGAGGAAATCCTTCATAAGGCAACTGATTTTGCCGGTTCTGGCTTGTGCGCGCTGGCCTGCCTTTGCAATTTCAAAATAGTCCTTACTTCTTTTTACATAACTTTACCTTAATCGTCATCTA
The DNA here is from genome assembly GCA_003094555.1 of gamma proteobacterium symbiont of Ctena orbiculata. Taxonomy (GTDB): domain Bacteria; phylum Pseudomonadota; class Gammaproteobacteria; order Chromatiales; family Chromatiaceae; genus Thiodiazotropha. Next base: position 5,696 of record NATW01000037.1, on the reverse strand, counting down.
ACCTCACGCCACCTGGCCGATATGTTGCTTAGAGATCAAAGTACCGTGGGTACAAAGCAGATTTATCAGCAATGGGAGACAATTATGAATGGCATTAGCGGCGCTGGAATGGGAATGATGCAGACTATGTTTGGCCACAATAGACCAGATCCTACCCAAATGGCCCGGAAACTCTTTACTGAAATTGATACTGCCGGGCAAGGTTACATAGAAAGGTCTGACCTGGCAGCTGCCTACGAAACCACGACTCCAGTCATTTCAACAAGTACTGATGATTCAGATATTGACGAGCTTTTTAGTCAACTGGATAGCAATGATGATGGCAAAATAACACAACAGGAGTTTACAGATTCGTTTATCCAGATCGATGAGCAAATCTCGAATATAATGTCACAGATGCGGGCGAATGAGGCGATGGGGATGATGCCTTCGCCGCCGCCCCCGCCACCATCAGATGCACAAGCGGGGGAAATGGATGAGGGATTCACACTGGAGCAGCTGACCGCACAGTTGGAGGAGATTGGTTCAACTGATCCCAGACGTGCCGAATTGATTTCCAATATTATTGAAAATTTTGACGAAGCTGATACCGATGGTGATGGTAAGGTTAGTTTCGCAGAGGCGATGACCTTTGATGAGGGCGGGTCGGCAAATGGAAGTGCAACAACAACCAGCGAGATGCTGCTCTCGTCAGCTGAATCAAGCCAGGATCTGAATCAAAAGGTCATGATGCAACTTACTCGTCTGCTGCAGGCTTATGCTGTCGATCAATTCAGTAGCGGGGAGTCTACCACCTCGATTTCTGAATCAGTGTAGAACAGGAGATACAGGGCCTGGAATAAGAGCGGAGAAAGTATCCTATACTTGTCTCCGCTCTAGCGTATGCCAACCAAGCATAATGAATAGAATAGACTGGATGGATTTAGTTACATCCGACTGGGTGGCGCGCGATGCATGCCATCGGAACCTGGACCGTGCTCACCGGAAGGCCTGGTAAACCCTTTTGCGGTCATACACTCATCCATGGCGGAAGGTTCAGGACGTCCACTGCCGTCACTATCCAGTGAGGCAGCACATGCCTCCATTGCGGCTTTAAGTTCTGCCCGCTCTGGCATGTTGCCGTCGCGATTTGAGTTATCAGCAAGTAGCGAACTTGTGGCTAAGCTTAGAGCGAAACCGATGATGATTCGAAATTTTTTATCCGATAATGTCATTTGAACTCCACATTACAATCTGTCGTAGTTGACCCATTCTTAAGCCGTTGTGTAATTGTGTTTATTTACACTTTGGTTGTCATTTAACTTTACTTGAATTTACCAGTGCACTTGTGCCAGAGAGATAAATCAACTGCGCGATCAAGTCTCTAATAATGATTAGATCTCAATCATGATTCTCTTGTAACCAAGCAGTGTGCCATCATCATTTTGTGCTGTATTCAACAGATAATTATCATAACCACTACTTGGAAACACGGTGTCTGATCCGTCACTCAACGGGGTGTCCTGAACCCCTCTGTCAGAATATAGGCTATGGGTAGTACAGATATCCTCACAAAAATCGTCATCAAAACAGAACTGGGAGACAATATAGTCAGCGCCGCCATATTCGAGACGAACCCGAAAGTGGATGTGTATGGTCCTCCCCCCGTACCAACCGGGGAAACATGTCTTGAAGTTTACCCGACCGTTACTGTCAGTGGTGAGTTCGCCACGAAACCAGGTGCTGTTTTCCGCTTCCTGGTCATTCGCGGTACAGAAGCTACCGGCGAAGGTGCTGGTGTCGTCACTTTGGCTTTCGTCACCTGAATAGATGCCTTCCCTGTTACAGTGCCAGACTTCCACCAGATAACCCTCCAATGGATTACAGTTTTGATCGATTACCTGTAAGCAGAGCATCATGGGTAAACCGGTCTCTCCATCGGATATGTCTTCCTGGTTGTTCACGCCCAGGTAACATGGGCCCTCGGTTGTCCTCTCTGTCAATAATAGGGAACATATGCCCGCACTCTCAAACAGGGTGTCATCAGGGTAGTCAAGAGTGATCAGGTCTGTTCCTCCTGCTGCCCATTCAATAGAGGTCTCAGTAGAAGCCTCAGTATCGGATGTACCTTGTTCGGTTGTAGTGTCCTCAGTTGTTTCGTCCTGCGTGGTTTCTGACTCGGTCGTTTCTGTCGAGCTGTCATCACAACCGATCAAACCAATAAAAGGGGTGTATATCGCTGCCATGCCCATGTTCGCCAGCAGATTACGACGTGTTTTATCAACCCTGACCTTCATGTCACTTGCCTCCGGTATGAAAAAGTATCGAAATAGCCGATAGTGGTAATTGAAATTTCAGTACCTGGCACTGCCGTTATTGTCTGTTATTGCGCGCCAGCCACCGAATAGGAACATGATGGACAAGTGGCAGGTTAAATACAGTCAGCAGTTGTAAAGTTACGTAAATGCGACCCGGCGCATGACATGGAAGATACATGCTGTGAACGGGTTGATGTTTTTTGAGGGGGTAGAGTTGCCGGACGGGGTATATGCCACTCGTCCGTATATATGAGCGGTCAGTGGTGTTTACGCGGGCTGGATGGTGTTGTACAGCCGAAACGGGGAAGCATGGTGGTCAGGCTCGAGCAAGCACATTAGCGGCTACTGAATGTGCTTGCTCGCTGATTTACATATCGTCACATATATGCCCGTCTTTCTCTTCCGAGGTGGGAGGGCTGAAGGAACCCGGCATATTGTCCATCATGCCTTGCATATGTTCGCCACATTTACGCATCGCTTTAAGCTGCGGGTCGTTATGCATCTCCTTACTGTATTTCATGGCGGTGCTCATGGCTTTGTCGCGCTTGCCCGCTTTGCATAATGCCTTTATCTCGGCCTCCATTTTCTTGCCCTTGGCCTCGAGCTCATCAAATTTAGACTTATCAAGTTTATTGAAACACTCTTGTGCCTGCAGCATCCTTTGCTGCATTTGTTGCATCTGCTGCTCATTCATGCCCGGGGCAGCGGGGGTGATTTGACTGAAAAATAGTAGTGCAACTGGAATATATTTAGTTAGCTGTTTAAGGGGTGAAGTCATGACAATCTCCAGGTGAGAAATATATAAGGTGGTCACATTCTGTTATGCATAGGTAATTTGGACTCAATCTAACAACAGTTATATCAAAAATGGAAGAGAAATAACGTTATAAATAACGACAATATCTCTAATCCAAGTTCCATCCATACGCTATTGATTAATAGCAATATAATCGCATAAGTATTGCCAAATGAGATGAGGATCTGTACCGGGATGGGTAGTTTCCAGCTAGGAATGACTTGACAAATATGGAAAAAGTGCATATACACATAAAATGCCTGACAAAAACACCATCACTGACCTTTTTTCTTGCCAGCAAATTGGCAAAACATGTGTTGTATTCAATCTGCGCAAGGCTTCCCGGGCGCTGACCCAGGTCTATGAGGAAGTCATGAAGCCCAGCGGTATACTACCCACCCAGTTCACGCTATTGGTGGTAACCCGAGCCATGCAGCCGGTTGCCATATCCAAGATGGCTGAAGTATTGGTGATGGACCGCACCACATTGACGCGCAATCTAAGGCCCCTGGAGAGGGATGGCATGTTGTCTGTGAAACCAAGCAGGCGTGACAAACGCACACGAGAGGTCAGGCTTACGAAGAAAGGATTGGCGCACCTGGAGTTGGCTGTACCGCTATGGCAGGAGGCGCAGCAGAAGGTAAGAGAGTCTCTGGGTAGTGGTCACCTCGACCGAATGATCGAAGACCTGACGGCTGCTGTGGCAGTTGCCACGGCGAATTGATTTTTTTTGTCTTATAGCGTGTATGTACACATAATTGGGGCTGGTCATGAAATCAAGAAACTTTCAACGGGAATCTGAAAAAATCCTGGTCTTGTGAGCGGCTGGTAAAACCGGTTACTCCACGGCACTGGAACTGCTGGCAAGAGGAGATCAGGTGCGGGCATTTGTGCATAGGAAGAGTGATCGGTCCGACGCGGTACAGACAGCGGGCGCGGAGATTTTCAAAGGTGATATGTCGGACTATGAAGACGTCTCGAAAGCGTTGATCGATATCCACAAGGCTTACTTTATCGCCCTTTGGGTTTCTGATCAGCATTGTAATCCATTGTATCTGTATCGCCAGGTTCAAAATATATGAGATTAAAATTATGACTACAAAAGTTATGAAGAGAGACAGCCGCCCGACCGCATTGATCACCGGTGGTTCTAAAGGCATCGGGCTTGAGTTGGCAAACCAGTTCGGACAGCATGGCCATGATCTTGTACTGGTGGCACGCAGTGACAGGGACCTCAAGCGGGCTGCAACGCAGCTCCATACTGAGTATGGATGTCGGGTTGATGTATTCAGTGTCGATCTGACTGCTATCGATGCACTGGCAGAGCTATATCGGCAAGTGACTGATAATGGTATCCAGGTGGATGTCCTTGTAAACAATGCTGGGACGGGTGATGTGGGGCCCTTTGCGGTTAGTGACATCAACCGGCAGCTTGATATGCTGCAACTCAATATCGTCAGTCTCACCGCACTCACACGGCTGTTTTTACCCGGTATGATCGAACGTGGTAGTGGACGAATTCTGAATATCGCCTCAGTGGTTGCCTATTTTGCAGGAGGCTCCAACTGGGCAAGCTATGTGGCTTCAAAGCACTATGTGCTTGCCTTGACTCGCGGCCTGGCGAAGGAGCTTGCGGGAACGGGAGTCAATGTCACGGCCTTGTGTCCTGGTCCCACGGCGACAGCATTTGTCAATCAGGCGGGTGCCGGCGTTATGCGGATCTATCGTTGGTTACCCAAGGTCACGTCGTCGGAGGTGGCACGTGCTGGATATCGCGCCGCCATGACGGGACAAACCACGGCGGTGCCGGGTCTGCTCAACAAGTTGTTTGCCTTCCTCGGCGAGTTGCCGCCTCGGTCCATCGCTCAGTGGGTGTTCGGTTTTCTCTCCCGCAGTCCATTAGTCACCACGACTGATACCAGAAAGGCATCGTGAAATGAGTGTTATGGGCCTGGTTGGGTTCACACCTGGGAGATAACTATGCAACTATCCAGCCTGCCCCTTTTGATTGCCGCCATCTTCGGCTTCCTCTGGTTCCTCGTCAGCAGACTGCATCGGCGGGGTTCGTTGAGTTCGGTGCAGCGGAATCATCTGGCATTGCTCATGGGCACACTCCTGATCTGGGGTTTGCTTATCGGTTACCAATCAGACATGGGACGCTTGGATGGTGAGTCATTTTTAAACCTGATGCCGGGTTATTGGCTGCCCTATGTGCCGGTGGTGATCGCGGTGACCCTGATGCTGCTCCTGACCCCGCTGCGTGAGGGACTCAGGGTGTTGGTGGATGAGACGCCGAGCCATTGGCTAAGTGGAATTCATATACTGAGGATTCTTGCCCTGGGAACACTGATAAAGGCATCGAAGGGACTGTTTCCCCAAGGATTCGCCTGGTTTGTGGGTGGTCCGGACATGCTGTTCGGACTCTCCGCGATTGTGCTGACATATATGGCATGGGCCGGACACGTGAATAGTCGTGTGCTCCTGTTCTGGCATCTCGTTGGGGCGCTTGCGATTGTGCTGCCGATTGCCGGACTGATGCATATATTCATGGCTGAACCACTGTTTAAGGAGCTGTTCAGATTCCCCATGATCATGGCACCGGC
>NATW01000036.1 GCA_003094555.1 gamma proteobacterium symbiont of Ctena orbiculata | reverse complement strand
ATAGCGACCCCGATAGACGCTGGATTCGATATGCCCGGTAAACTCTACATCAAAACCTTCGGTTGTCAGATGAACGAATACGATTCGTCACGTATGGCGGATGGCCTGCGCGTGGCCGAAGACCTGGAGCTGACCGATGACGCCCTGGAGGCGGATGTACTGCTGTTGAATACCTGTTCCATCCGGGAGAAGGCCCAGGAGAAGGTCTTTTCCCAGCTTGGGCGCTGGCGACCATGGAAAGAACGGAATCCCGCTTTGATTATCGGTGTGGGTGGTTGCGTGGCTAGCCAGGAGGGTGATGCGATCCGCCAGCGGGCGCCCTATGTGGATCTCGTATTCGGTCCCCAGACCTTGCACCGGCTGCCCGAGATGATTCGCCAGGTCAGGCGTGAGCGTGCACCGGTGGTGGATGTCACCTTCCCTGAGATCGAGAAGTTCGACCGACTGCCCGAGCCCCGTGCCGATGGTCCCATGGCCTATGTGTCGGTGATGGAGGGGTGTTCAAAATATTGTACCTATTGCGTCGTACCCTTTACCCGCGGTGAGGAGATCAGCCGTCCCTTCGACGACGTCATCGCCGAGGTGGCGGGATTGGCGGCCCAGGGGGTGCGCGAGATCAATCTGCTGGGACAGAATGTCAACGCCTACCGGGGAGAGATGGCGGACGGGGAGGAGGCCGACCTGGCCCTGCTGATCGAGTATGTGGCGGCGGTCGAGGGTATCGACCGGATTCGCTTCACCACCTCCCACCCGCTGGAGTTCTCCGATTCATTGATCGATGTCTATAGCCAGGTGCCGGAACTGGTCAGTTTTCTCCACCTGCCGGTACAGTCGGGCTCTGATCGCATCCTGGCGATGATGAAACGGGGCCATATGGCTGTCGAATACAAGGCCAAGATCCGCCGTTTGCGCGAGGTCAGGCCCGATATCACCATCTCCTCAGATTTTATCGTCGGTTTCCCCGGCGAGACAGAAACCGATTTCGAGGCAACCCTGCAATTGATAGAGGACATCGGTTTCGATCACTCCTACAGCTTCATCTACAGCCGCCGTCCCGGTACACCCGCAGCCGATCTGCCGGATGATGTGCCATTGGCGATCAAGCAGCAGCGGTTGGGGCGCCTGCAGCAGTTGATCAACACCCAGGCGCAGCGCATCAGCCGGCAAATGGTCGGTACGGTGCAACGGATATTGGTGGAGCGGCCGGCGAGGAAGAACCCGACCCAGCTGGCAGGACGCACCGAGAATAACCGGGTGGTCAACTTTGATGGCCCGATGACACTGATAGGGGATTTTGCCGAGGTGCGGATCACCGAGGCCCTGCCAAACTCCTTGCGAGGGGAGTTGTTGCAACCCGCAAACCATAGAGCGGCAAACGCCTAGGACGAACAGTTGGCTGAACATCCCGATTCCCTGGATCTGCTCCTCGAACCCGCCGACAATGAGAGGCTGGCCAATCTCTGCGGTCTGCTTGACGAACACCTGCGCCATATCGAAGGCCGACTGGGTATCGAGATCAACAACCGTGGCAATCACTTTCGCCTGATCGGTGAGCGCCCCTCGATTCAAGCGGGTGAGCGGGTGATACTGGATCTCTACCGTGCCACTACAAATGAAATACTCGATCCGCAACGGGTTCACCTCTATCTGCAGGAGGCGGGTGTGGATGAGTTACTGGAGCAGAAGTCGAGCAACGATCTGCCTGATACAGTGATCAAGACCCGGCGCGGTCTGGTACGGCCCCGTGGGGTGAATCAGAAAGAGTACCTGCACAATGTATTGACCCACGATATCAATTTCGGTGTCGGCCCGGCGGGTACCGGCAAGACCTATCTTGCGGTTGCCAGCGCGGTGGATGCGCTGGAACGCGATCAGGTGCGGCGCATCCTGCTGGTACGGCCTGCGGTCGAGGCGGGTGAGCGGCTCGGCTTTCTGCCCGGTGATCTGGCACAGAAGATCGATCCCTACCTGAGGCCCCTCTACGACGCCCTCTATGAGATGCTCGGCTTCGAAAAAGTGGCGAAACTGGTGGAGCGCAATGTGATAGAGATCGCCCCGTTGGCCTATATGCGGGGCCGAACATTGAATGAGTCGTTCGTTATCCTGGACGAGGCGCAGAATACCACACCGGAACAGATGAAGATGTTTCTGACCCGCATCGGTTTTGGTTCCACGGCGGTGATCACCGGTGATGTGACCCAGATAGATCTGCCGCGGGGTCAGCAGTCCGGACTACGCCAGGTCACGGAGGTGCTGGCCCATGTGGAGGGGATCAGTTTCACCTTTTTCAATGCCAGGGACGTGGTACGGCACCCGGTGGTACAAAGGGTGGTGCGCGCCTACGACGAGTTTGATCGCAAGAGTTGATCCGGTGGACCCGCTGATCCTGGAGATTCAACAGGTCACGGAGGTATCCGATGATCTTCCCACAGAGGAAGATTTCAGGCGCTGGGTGGAGGCGTCACTGCCACAGGATCATGCTCCCGTGGAATTGGTGATTCGCCTGGTGGACGAAGCGGAAAGCCGTCAACTCAATCGCGACTACAGAGGTATGGACAGGCCCACCAATGTGCTCTCGTTTCCGTTTGAGGCCCCCGCTGAAATTCCTCTGCCGCTGCTGGGAGATCTGGTGATCTGTGTTCAGGTGGTGACCCGGGAGGCACTTGAGCAGGGTAAGGATCTACAGGCTCACTGGGCCCATATGGTGGTCCATGGGGTACTGCATCTATTGGGGTATGACCATCTGAGCGACAGTGATGCACAACGGATGGAAGGTTTGGAGAGAAAGATTCTACTCAGTTTGGATCTCTCCGATCCCTACTAATAAACGGATCTGATCTTGCCCAGAAGCATAAAACAAACCCTCTCCGTCATCCTGCGTTATCCACGTATTACCGCGCTGGCGGCAGGTGCGATTACCACCACGGCATACGCCCCGTTCCATATCTGGATCATGGCCTTGGTTGGACCCGGGCTGCTTTTCCTGTTGTGGCTGGAGAGACCTCATCAAAGTCTCCGGATAGGCTTTATGTATGGTCTGGGCTTGATGGGCAGTGGTGTTTCATGGCTGCATGTCAGTATCGCTCAATTTGGTGATCTCGGATGGCTTTTCCCCCTGGTGGTGACCCTGGGATTTGTCGCTTTGCTGGCGCTATTCTATGCCGCTCTGGGTTGGCTGGCAGGATTTTTCCAGGCCTCCCGGCAGCTATCCCTGATCCTGGTCTATCCCGCGCTATGGGTGTTGCTGGAGTGGTTGCGGGGCTGGTTTCTCACTGGTTTTCCCTGGTTGCAGATCGGCTATTCGCAAATCGACTCCCCATTGGCCGGTTATGGGCCTCTGTTGGGTGTACTGGGTATCAGCTGGATGGCTCTGGTTACGGTGGGTCTGCTGCTTGCCCTGGCAAACTCCAGCCGTTACCGGGTCGGTTATTTGAGCGCGGTGGTGTTGATCTGGTCGGCCGGGTGGCTGGGAACGAAGATCGACTGGAGTCAGCCAATCGGGGAGCCGATCAGGATCGCCCTGATTCAGGGGAACATCCCGCAAGCGGAAAAATGGCTGCCTGAGCAGTTGCTGCCGAGCCTGGTGTTGTATGCCAACAAGACCAAGGAGAACTTCGATCGTGATCTGATCGTATGGCCGGAGACAGCGGTGTCAGCGTTTCAGTTCCAGGTGGAAGAGGCCTTTATCCAGCCCCTTGAGAATACCGTTAAGAATCACCACACGCATCTGGTGTTCGGTGTGGTGCAGATGGATCAGGCGCGGGAGCACTATTACAACGCCATGGTGGCACTGGGTAACGAAGAGCGCGATCAATATTACAAGCGTCACCTGGTACCCTTTACCGAGTATCTGCCATTGAAAGGGATACTCTGGCCTCTGGTGGATCTGTTCACCATTCCCATGTCGGATTTCAGCACCAAACAGGATGCCAGGCCGCTGATGCGGGTAGGGGATTATCTGGCAGGTCTCTCAATCTGTTATGAAGACGCCTTCGGCGCCGAGATGATCGAGGCCCTCCCGGAAGCGGCGTTTCTTATCAACGCCAGTAACGATGCCTGGTTCGGCAAGTCGCTGGCGCCTCATCAGCATCTCCAGATCGCCAGGATGCGGGCCTTGGAGACAGGACGCTATCTGCTGCGATCGACCAATACCGGGATATCCGCCATTATCGGTCCCAGGGGTGAAATCCTCGCCGCATCGCCCCTGTTGGAACTGCATGTGCTGAAGGGGGAGATTCTGCCCCTGGAGGGTGAAACCCTGTATGCCAGATTCGGCAATCTTACCATTTTGGCGCTGCTGCTGCTGGCCATGATGACTGGGTTTCCTTACAGTAGAATAAGATAAATACCGATCCCTTGACGGACTGCCGTCATCGAGCTGTTTTGATAGGGCGTGCTGTGGTCACGGGGGGGTGCAGGATTCATGTACGGGGCTCCTGGATAGCCACATATATTCTGGATTAATTTATATAGACTCGAAAACGATGAAGAAATGTATCTTGATAACCGGTGCCTCCTCCGGGTTCGGCAAGGCCTGTGCTCACCGTTTCGCTGCCGCCGGTGACGATCTGGTGCTATGTGCGCGACGCCTGCAAAGACTGAAAGAGTTGGCTGCGTCACTGCCTGCCGGCTGTGACGTACATGTGCAGCAATTGGATGTGACGGAGCGCAAGGGGGTAGAGAGACTCGTCGAGCAACTCCCGGAGGGATTCAGGGATATCGATGTATTGGTGAACAATGCCGGACTAGCCCTGGGTATGGGGCCTGCTTACGAAGCCGATACGGACGATTGGGAGACCATGGTCGATACCAATATCAAGGGCTTGATGTATATGACCCGCCAGATACTCCCTGGGATGGTGAAGCGGCGGCGTGGTCATATTGTGAATATAGGCTCGGTTGCGGCCAGTTGGCCCTATCCAGGGGGCAATGCTTATGGGGGCAGCAAGGCCTTCGTGAAGCAGTTCTCAAGGGGTTTGCTGGCCGATCTTGTGGGTACACCCTTGCGTGTGACCAACATCGAGCCGGGATTGGCGGAAACCGAGTTCTCCCTAGTACGCATGAAGGGCGATGCGCAACAGGCAGGGGATGTCTATACCGGCACCCACCCGCTCAGCGCCGAGGATATCGCCGAAGTGGTCTATTGGGTGACATCACTGCCGGCCCATGTGAATGTGAATAACCTGGAACTGATGCCGGTATGCCAGTCGTGGGGTCCCTTCGTGGTGAATAGAAACCTGGGTGACGAGGTTTGAACCAATGGATCTGAGTTGACAATCATGCAACCCGCTGGAAGGAGTAGATCCGGTGTCTTTTAATCTGTTTCATGCTCAATCGAACCCTGAGCCGAGGTGTTGGGTTTGAACGCGCTGTTGAACAGTGCGGTGGATCTTTGTCTGCTGCGTCGCACCCCCCAGGATTTACCTGCCTCGAACTCGCTACTGTGGTTATTGGTGATCCTGAATCTGGTGGTGGGTATAGTGATGGTCGTGGATGCCCGGTTGGGGCTGTTTCGCGCCCTGCTGGAGAACCTTTTCGGGTTGTTGCTGATGTTGGGTGTGCTTGCCGCTGCCCTGGGTATGAGAGGCAGGTTGCCGCGTTTCAATCAGACAGCGAGCGCCATGCTGTTGAGCGGTCTGCTGTTGAGCCTGCTCGCGCTACCCCTGGTGGCCTGGCGGCATCGCAGTGAGTCGAGCGAGTCCGAACTGTTGTTGTTGGTGTTGTTTATCTGGAGCATCGTGGTGCTCGGGCACATCCTTCGCCATGCCTTTGAGATCAGCTTGAATCTGGGGATCGGGTTTGCACTGCTCTATAACCTCATGGCATGGAGTATCATGAGTCATCTATTTCCGGTTTCCAGCTGATGCATATCCATATCCTCGGTATCTGCGGTACCTTCATGGGTGGTATTGCACTCCTGGCACGAGCCCTGGGACATAAGGTCAGCGGTTCGGATGCCAATGTCTATCCACCTATGAGCACCCAATTGCAACAGGCTGGGATCCAACTGCTGGAGGGGTTTGAGGCCGAACATCTGCAACCCGCGCCTGACGTGGTTGTGGTGGGAAATGCCATGTCCCGGGGTAATCCGGCGGTAGAAGCAATGCTGAATCAGGGCCTGCCGTATACCTCTGGGCCGCAGTGGCTGGCGGAGCATGTGTTGCAGGGGCGCTGGGTGTTGGCAGTGGCCGGCACCCATGGCAAGACCAGCTGCGCCAGTTTGCTGGCTTGGATTCTGCAGCAGGCCGGCCTGCAACCGGGTTTTCTTATTGGTGGAGTTCCGGAAAACTTTGGCCTCTCCGCCCGCTTGGGAGACTCCCCGTTCTTTGTGGTGGAGGCAGATGAGTACGATACCGCATTTTTCGACAAACGCTCCAAATTCGTCCACTATCGGCCGCGCACGTTGATTATGAACAATCTTGAGTTCGATCATGCCGATATCTTCGATGACCTCTTGATGATACAGCGCCAGTTTCACCATCTGGTGCGGACGGTTCCTGCCGAGGGATTGATCATCAGCCCGCTCAACGATGGTAATCTGAGTGAGGTCCTGGACATGGGGGTCTGGACGCCGCTGGAGTTTTTCGATCCGGAGATCGAGGCGGGTTGGCATGCGGAACAGGTTGCTGCTGATGGTCACAGCTTCGATGTCATCTGTGAAGGTGAGAACCATGGGCGGGTCAGTTGGGACCTGATCGGTCGACACAATGTGGCAAACGCACTGGCGGCACTGGCGGCAGCCCGCCATGCCGGTGTACCACCCGGGAGTGCGATAGAGGCCTTAAGCAGCTTCAAGAATGTCAAGCGGCGCATGGAGTTGCGGGGTGAGGTACATGGGGTGCGTGTGTATGACGATTTCGCGCATCACCCGACTGCCATAGCGACAACCCTGGACGGTTTACGTAACCAGGTTGGTGATGCGCGTATTATCGCCTTGCTGGAACCCAGGTCGAATACCATGAAGCGGGGAGTGCATGCAGATCGCTTGGCGGCGGCACTGGAGGCCGCAGACCAGGTGATGATGTTGCTACCCGATGATCTGGCATGGGATGCGGCTGTCGCACTGGCATCCCTGGGCGACAGAGCCGAACTCTTTAACGACACCGCATCGATGGTCACTCGGGTTGTGGCGATGGCTCGACCGGGGGACCGGATTCTGGTGATGAGTAACGGCGGCTTCGAAGCGATACATCAACGTCTGTTGGATGCCCTGAAATAGAGGTTATGATCATGAAGCAGAAACGGGACCCTATCGCTGTAGCTATTACCGGCGCATCGGGAAGCGCCTATGCATTGCGTTTGCTTGAAGCGCTGATTGCAGCTGAAAAGGATATCTATCTGATGGTCAGCCAGGCGGGGCAGATCGTGTTGAAAATGGAGAGCGATCTGGATCTGCCGGGGCAACCTGCAGAGATGGAAAAGCAGCTGACTCAAAGGTTTCACGCAACACCCGGTCAATTGCAGGTATTCGGCAGACAGCAGTGGATGGCTCCCGTTGCGAGTGGATCGAACCCTCCCGCCGCCATGGTGGTCTGTCCCTGTACCACCGGTACCTTGTCGGCCATTGCCTGTGGTGCAAGCAACGATCTGATCGAGCGGTCCGCGGATGTGGTGTTGAAAGAGCGCCGTAAGCTGATCCTGGTGGTGCGGGAAACCCCTTTTTCAGATATCCACCTGGAGAACATGCTCAAGCTGAGTCGCATGGGTGTTGTGATCATGCCCGCCAATCCCGGTTTCTACCATAATCCCACGACACTCCAGGAGATCGTCGACTTCATGGTAGGCCGGGTTCTCGATCAGCTGGATATTGAACATCAATTGATGCCCAGATGGGGCGCTACAACGACTTGAGATAGTCGGCAACGAGCTTGGCTTGCTGGGTGTCGATGTTCGGGAATGCAGGCATGATGTGACCTCCGTTACGGATCTTGCCCACGATCTGATCTGTGGTCTCTTCGGAACCCGCCAGTTTCAGCAAAAAGCCGAATTTGCCGCTTCCGTTTTCCCCATGGCAGCTTGA
>NATW01000035.1 GCA_003094555.1 gamma proteobacterium symbiont of Ctena orbiculata | reverse complement strand
CGTGGTGAGTGAAGCGCTGCGCCGAGGTTGGCAGATCTTTGCTTGAGGAGTCGCTCTGATGGAAAAAACCCCAGATCCACCCGTGACGGTGCTCGTTACCCGTCGGCCGAAACCGGGTAAGGAGCAGGCATTCGAGGACTATCTTACTGGTATAACCCAGGCTGCCTTGCAGCATCAAGGGCATATGGGGGCAAATATCTTTCGCCCATCAAGGCCAGGTGGAGAATATCGGATAGTCTTTAAATTTGATCGACGCAGCAATCTTGAACGCTGGGAAAATTCCACTGAGCGCGAAGAGTGGCGTGCCATAGCCGAAGAGGTCAGCGAGCCCAGGCAGGTAGAGACCATTTCCGGACTCGAGGCCTGGTTCACCCTGCCGACCTGCGCCATGAACGTACATCCGCCGAAATATAAAATGGCCCTGTTGGTCTGGTTGGGTGTGTTCTGCCTGGTGACGTTGCTGAGCAGCCTGCTCGGTCCGTTGATTTCCGAGTTCCCCAGGCTGCTGCAGACATTCATCCTGACCGCACTGGTGGTGGTCTGTCTGACCTATGCTGTGATGCCGCTCTTGACCCGGCTATTCTCTGGCTGGCTCTACCCAGACAAGGATCAGAATTGATCCTCGGCCACACCAAGGCTGCCCGGGGCTTCGACACCTTCGGTGTCGGAGAGGCGTATCTTGAGTGACAGGTTATTGCGCGAGTCAGCATGGGAGAGCGCCTCTTCCATGGAGATCTTACCCTCTTTGTAGAGTTTGTAGAGGGATTGATCGAAGGTCTGCATACCCCGTTCGGTACCCTGTTCCATGACCTCTTTGATGGTGTGAATATCCCCTTTCTGAATCAGTTCTGAGATGTAGGTCGACAGCAGCATGATCTCGACCGCGGGGATGCGCTGGCCGTTGATACCCTTTACCAGACGTTGGGATATGACTGCACGGAGGTTGAGGGAGAGATCCATGTAGAGCTGATGATGGGCTGTGTCGGGAAAGAAGTTGATGATGCGGTCAAGGGCCTGGTTTGAGTTGTTGGCATGCAGGGTCGATAGGCACAGATGGCCGGTTTCCGCGTAGGCGATCGCGTGCTGCATGGTGTGCATTTCACGGATTTCGCCGATCTGTATCACATCCGGCGCCTCGCGCATGGCATTCTTCAGGGCATTTTCATAGGAGAGTGTGTCGAGTCCCACCTCGCGTTGATCGACCACTGATTTTTTATGCGTGTAGAGATATTCGATGGGATCCTCGATGGTCAATATATGCCCGGCAACATTTTGATTGCGGTGCTCGATCATCGCTGCCAGGGTAGTCGATTTACCTGAACCGGTTGCCCCGACCACCAGGATCAATCCGCGGGGTTCCATGATCAGATCCTTGAGGATGATCGGCAGATTGAGCTTCTCTACGGGGGGGATCACGCCCTTGATATAGCGAATCACCATCGCCGCATCACCCCGCTGTTTATAGACATTGACGCGGAAGCGGCCCAGCTGGTTGACCGAGATAGCCAGATTACACTCGTAAGTGGCTTCGTACTCCTTGATCTGATCGTCGTTCATGATGCCGTAAGCGAGTTTTCTGACCTGTCCGCTTTGCATCGGGGAGGAGCCTATCGGGCGGGTTTCACCCTCGGTTTTCAAATGGGGGGCGGCACCGGTGCTGAAAAAGAGATCTGAGCCGTTTTTCTGCACCATAAGCTTCAGATAGGGCACGATATCCATTATTTACATTTCCTCGGTTTTTACTTGAATCGCTATCCGATAGCGGGCGATTGTTATCTCTGTTCAGCCCTATCTATCGGCAGGTGACCTCAAGAATGTAGTCCGGTAAGAAAAAATATAGGAAAAAAAATCTTTATCGTGACTTTCAATGCTAGGTGAGATTCGTATTACAGTTATCTATGTCTGAACTGCTAAGCCCATAAACTTTTTGAGGTTGTAGCTATCAGGATTAAATAATCCTGGCTTGTCCGGGTACCGGCTCCGAGCCTGTTGATTTGATTCAGCTCCAGGTAGAGAAAGATACCAGCCAGACAGCCTCCTCCTATCCGGTTTACGACTAGTGGTTTGAGTCGGTTTTTAGAGATGTACTACCCGTTATCAGAGGGATAGGGTCGGTGGGAATACCCCCAGGGTCAGGCGACCATCTCCACCATTTCAAAATCGGACTTACTCACTCCGCATTCAGGACACTCCCAATCCTCCGGGATGTCGCCCCATCGGGTGCCGGCGGCAACGCCCTCCTCAGGCATGCCCTTGCTCTCGTCGTAGACAAATCCGCAAACGATGCATTGATACTTCTTCATCTCATCTCCCAATCCATAATTGAGTTGTGTAAATGGTTTTCTCAAAGATAGCGTCAGTAACAGCCTGACTCCACCCTTTAAAGATTGGGGAAAGGGGATGTGAGGGGAGTAGCGCGCCCTCCTAATCGTCATATTCCGAGGCGCGCCGGGCGTCGCCAAACACCTTGTCCACGGGATAACGTGCCTCGTTGATGGCTATTTTGCGCTCAACCGCATCGATCAGGTCAATATCCAGGCGTTCTGCGCATCGGATCAGGTAGATCAGGATATCCGCCATTTCCAGGGCAACCTCGTCCTGCTTCTCCTGGGGGAGATTCATACTCTGTTCCGGGGTCAGCCACTGGAAATGTTCGACCAACTCCGCACACTCGGCAATCATCGCCATGGTGAGATTTTTCGGATTATGGAATTGCTCCCAATTGCGGGTTTGGGCGAACGCCTTTAAGCGGCTGTTCAGGTCATCCAGGCTGTCTTTGGGCATGCTGTTTATTTCGCTGAGGTTAGGGTATGCAACATTTAATACCACATGCCGTTGCGGTGCCAGCGTGGGCGGTAGGGATTGAGTGCAAGCAGAGCGCGTATATCCTGAGGTGTTATCACCCTGTCCGATATGGCGACATCCCTATGGGTGAGCGCCATCAGGCGCGCCACGCGCTCATCGGTAGGTGGGTGGGTACGCAACAGAGAGGGATCGGGGATACGCGGACCGGGGTGGAGCAGCCGCTCGAGTAAACGATGCCGCGGGGGTTCGAGTCTATTCAGGGCGGAGGCCAATCCCATTGGGTCGCCTGTCAGTTTGGCCGCGCCCAGGTCCGCCTCGTATTCCCGACTCCGTGACAGGGCGAGTTGTGCCAATGCACTCAAGGTGGGTGCAACCAGCAACACTAGAATTGGCATCCAAGGCAGGGTCGTCTGGCCGAACAGCATCAGTGGCAGGTTGATCAGCAACAGCAACTGTCCGATCAAGGAGAGAAGACCGGTGATGCGGCTGGTGAGATCGGCGAATGCCATCAGCCTGGTATCCTGGTTGACCACATGCATCAACTCATGGGCCAGGACACCGGCCAGTTCCCGCCACTGCATGCGACGCAGCAGCCCATCTGAAACGGCAATTGCGGCATTGTTGCGATCACCTGTGGTAAATGCGTTCATGACATCGGACGGCAGATAATAGATTGCCGGTACCTGTTCCAGGCCGGCACGCTGGGTCAGCTGTGACATGAGTCGGTAGAGGTCAGGGGCTTGACTGGGAGCGAGTCTGCGAGCGCGAAAAAGGCGCATTGCCCATTCCGGCGATGCGACCGGATTGATCTGATATGAAATCACTATCACCAGCGCCATTGCAACGGCCATCGGCAGGCCGCCGAGAAACCAGGCCAGCCAGGCACAAAGGCCTCCCAGACTGGTGATCAACAGCAATGATTGCAGGCTGTTTTTTACCTTGTGTTGTTGATAGATGGCCCGTTGCATGGTTGAGATTGCTGGATGTGGCTCCAAAACTGGATCAATGGGTATAGGTTATCACTCAACCTGCGCTGTCGGGAGTTAATCAATTGAGCGGTCTGGTTTGCCAATCTGTGCGACAATGTATAGTTCTGGTTTATCGTTTTGAAAGAAGCTGTTGCTCGGGTGGGGTGTAATGCTGGGAATTCATGGATTGCTCACTTGGTTAAGCCATCATGAATACATGATGATGTTGGTGATACTGGTGGTGAGTGTGGCCGGTACACTGGTGTTCGTCGGTAATCTGTTCGCCATCATGTATGCCTTCGGGCAGAACGTCTGGTGGGGGATAGCTGTGTTGCTGATCCCTCTTTTCAGTGTCATCTACTGCGCCCGCAATTGGGACCGGGCAGGATACGCCGGAAAGATGCTCTATGCCGGGCTCGCGGGTGTTGGCCTGACCTATTTCGCGCTACTGGTGATGGTGAAGACCAATCCAATATGACCCATGACAATCCGTGGCTACAGGGTATTGGCCAGGCCTTCCCAATGACTAGCTTGCGGCGATCAACTCAATGGTGTTCTGATCCGGGTCGCGGCAAAACAGCGCCTGTCGCCCGGAACGGCTCAAGGTGTAGTCAATACTCGCCTGATCGAGCTTACTGCGTATGCCATCGAGGTCATCCACCATAAAGGCGGTATGGCGGTCACGTCCGCCATGTTCCGGACGCTCGGCGAGGGAATCGGGATTGTTGAGTTCCAGCAGATGGATCTGCAGATCGCCCACCTTCAACCAGGCACCGGGGAAACCCAGATCAGGACGCTTGGGATCGATCTCCAATCCCAATAAATCACGGTAGAATGCCAGTGAACGCCGGGTATCGGCGACCAGCAGGCTGACATGGTGGAGCTGGATCATCCCGATCTCAGACCCCGAGCCGTGTGCGGGCGCGGGCAATGGCGTTTCGTACCTGGTTGGGGGCGGTGCCTCCGATATGGTCTCGCGCGGCGAGTGAGCCCTCGAGGGTAAGGATGTCGAATACATCCTCCTCGATCTCAGTGGAGAAAGCCTGCAGCTCCTGCAGCTTCATTTGCGAGAGATCGCGACCCTCCGCAACACCGAAGGCGACTGCCTTGCCCACCACTTCATGGGCGTCGCGAAAGGGAATCCCCTTGCGCACGAGGTAGTCGGCCAGATCCGTGGCGGTGGCGAATCCCTGCATGCTGGCCTGGCGCATGGCCTGCTTGCGACAGTCGATGGCGGGCACCATATCGGCAAACACCTTCAATGATCCTTTCAGATTGTCGACGCTGTCGAAGAGCGGCTCCTTGTCCTCCTGATTGTCCTTGTTGTAGGCCAGGGGCTGGCTCTTCATCAGGGTCAGCAGTCCTATGAGGTGGCCGAAGATACGCCCGGTCTTGCCCCTGATCAGCTCCGGGACATCCGGGTTCTTCTTCTGCGGCATGATTGAGGAACCGGTGCAGAAGCTGTCGGAGAGTTCGATGAATCCAAACTGGGCGGAAGACCAGATGATCAGCTCCTCGGAGAATCGAGAGAGATGCATCATCAGGATACTGGCGGCGGCACTGAATTCGATGGCGAAATCCCGGTCCGAAACGGCGTCGAGGGAGTTCTCCGAGGGCCGTGAGAAACCCAGCAGTTCGGCGGTAAGCTGGCGGTCGATGGGGTAGGTGGTGCCGGCCAGTGCCGCAGCGCCCAGGGGCATGACATTGAGCCGCTTGTTGCAGTCGGCCAGGCGCTCCCGGTCACGCTCCAGCATTTCGAACCAGGCCATCATGTGGTGACCGAAGGAGACCGGCTGTGCCGTCTGCAGATGGGTAAACCCGGGTAGTATGGTCTCCACCTCCAGTTCGGCCTTGTCGAGCAAGGCTGTCTGCAAACCCAGGATGGCGTCGCGTATCTGTTCGATCTCATCACGTAGCCAGAGCCGGATGTCAGTGGCAACCTGATCATTGCGGGAGCGGCCGGTATGAAGTTTTTTACCCGCCTCCCCGATAGCCTCGGTGAGGGCGGATTCGATATTCATATGCACATCTTCCAGGGAGACCGACCATGAGAAGTCGCCCTGTTCAATGCGGGTGCGGATCTGTTCCAGGCCGTCCACGATGGTGTCACACTCGGCATCGCTCAGGATGCCCTGTCGGGCCAGCATGGTGGCGTGGGCGATGGAGCCTTGAATGTCATATTTGTAGAGTCGCTGGTCAAAGCCCACAGATGCAGTGAATGCCTCCACAAAGGCATCGGTGGGTTCATTGAATCGGCCTGACCAGGGTTTCGTGGTCCCGTGACTGTCGCTCATGTAAGGCTATCCTGAATTTGTAAGCAGGCCGGATTATAACAGGCGCTGGATGAATACAGCAGAGTGAAACACAACCCTGTGCAAAACAGCTGACCCCATCACCATGAACCTTTGTTGCCGGGCCGCCACTGGACCTGGGTTGGATGCATGTTTATTCTTAAATGATATCGGTGTCAGCCAATGGTGTTCTGGATTGGATCACGGGTATAGCCAAAATGTATGGATTACAACAGGTTGAAATTGCATGTTTCTGAAATCCGTAGAAATTCGAAATATCCGCTCAATCGAGCACATCGTATTGGATTTTCGGGATTCTGCATCCAAGCAAGGCAACCGCAAGTGGACCATCTTCCTGGGTGAAAACGGGACCGGAAAGAGTACGCTCCTGCGCTCGATTGGCTTGGTTCTGGCGGGCAGTGATGCCTTGCCATTCCTGCTCGGTGAACCCGATTCATGGATACGCAACGGCAGTGATCAGGCCTCAATCGCGGCAACCCTGCAGACGGCGCGCAACGAGGAGAGGTGCATCGAGATACAGTTCAAGCAGGGGATGGATCGTTCCGGGTTTATTGAACACAATCGCAAAGGTCTCGATCAGCTCGATTCGGCGCTTGCCCCTACCCAGCACAGCTACTTTGTGGTTGGCTACGGTGCACTACGTCGCCTGGCAATGCATGATATGCATATCAGCCGACGAGGCAATGATCCGGAACGGGCACAATCCCTGGCCACCCTGTTCGATCTGGACGCTACCCTGAACCCCTTGCAGTCCTGGGCGATGGGGCTGGAATACCGGGACGGCAAGCGTGGTACACGGATTATCGAGAATGCGATGAACGGCCTGCTGCCGGATGTGAGCTTTAGCCGTATCGATCGCCACAATGGAGATCTGCTGTTCACTACCCCGGATGGTGATGTTCCACTCAGTATGCTGAGTGACGGATACCAGAATGTAGCGGCCTGGATTGGCGATTTGCTGTATCGCATCACTGAATCTATTGACGATTACAAAAATCCGCTGAAGACCCGTGGGTTGTTGCTGATCGATGAAATCGACGCCCATCTGCATCCGAAGTGGCAACGGCGGTTACGTAAATATATCGAAACTAAATTGCCTGAGTTCCAGATCATTGGAACCACTCATTCAGTACTGACGGCACAGCAGCTCGAAGCAGACGAATGTGTCATTTTAAACCGCGACGAGAAGAGCAATGCGGTCTCCGCGAGAACCTTCCCAGGTGTGCCAGCGGAACTGCAGGCCCATGAATTGCTTGAAATCGGATTCAATGTGGAAACGCTCGACTCAGTGAGGCTGAGTAACGACAAGCACAAATATCGATCGTTGTACCGTAAGAAGTCAAAGACGACACGGGACAGGCAGGAACTGCAACGTCTTGCCGAGCAGTTCAGCGTTCTACCGGAGCGGGACCTGTCATTCAGAAATGAAGCCATCATCGAGTCGCAGCAGAAACAGCGGAAGACGATCGAGGACCTTCTTGCTCAGATAGAGGGTATGAAGTCCGGTAAATCGATGCTCAAAAAAAAGACAAACAAGCGAGTGGTTAAGAAAAAGGCGGTCAAGAAATCGCCGACCAAGAAGAAATCCAGGGCGGTACGCAAGAAAACCCAATAGCACAGCATGATACAACTTAAACGGGATCGCTCATCAAGCACAGTCAAGGCCAAGTACCGGAATCCGGCTCGGATCGACAACGGCGTCGATCTTATCAAGGGGTTTCTATCCGGGGAAAACAAGTTTTACAAAGACGGGTTCTGGAAGCTCGCCAAAGATCACCTGAAGAGTGAATCCCACGGAAAGTGTGCATTTTGCGAAACCCCGACAACA
>NATW01000034.1 GCA_003094555.1 gamma proteobacterium symbiont of Ctena orbiculata | reverse complement strand
GATGTTCCTGTTACGGTCGATGTGCTGCCAAATGACAGCGATCCGGATGGTGATACACTGACAATCACATCAGTAACCCAGGGTACCAACGGTACAGTCACTATCGATCCCGTGACAGGTAATCCTGTGTATACTCCGGATGCGGATTTCAATGGTACTGATACCTTTACCTATACCATTGATGACGGCAATGGGGGTACGGACACTGCCACCGTGACTGTCACTGTGAATGAAGTGAATGACCTCCCGGAAATCACTCCTGCAACGGCCACCGTTTCTGAAGAGGGTCTAATAGACGGCATACCCGATTCCGTAGGTTCACCTACAGATATATCAGATAGCGTTATTTCTAACGGTAATATGTCTGTAACAGACCCTGATGGAGATACCTTGACAGTGACTTTGGCAGAACCTGGGGCCGTTATGACCTCATATGGTCAGCAAATCACCTGGACAGGTGATGGAACTGATACCCTGATAGGATCTGCGGGTGGTTCCGAAGTGGTTCGCATATCCATCGACACGGCTGGAAATTATTCAGTTACCCTATCGGATAGAGTGGATCACCCTGTGGCAGGCCAGGAAGATGTTATTTCTTTCGATGTGGATGTTACGGTGGATGATGGTACCGATAGTGCATCTGCACCTCTGACTGTTCAGATTGAAGACGATGCTCCAAATGCCAACAGTGTCACCGCCAATATGCATATCGGCGTCGATTCCCTGTCGATACAAAATCTCGCTGCCGGCTGGACCAATCCTGTGTTCATCAATGGTACGAGATATGTAACCCAGCAGGATACCGATTCAGATGCATATACTGACAACCTGATGTGGGGGCGTACGCCGCGTGGCGGATCTCAATCGGGCTATACGTTGGTAGATAACCCAACCTATACAGGGAGTGGTGCTAGCGTGCAAATCGGCGAATCATTCAAGCTGGCCGATTTTTCCCATAACAACTGGCCTATTTATGCCAACTCTTCCACTCTGGACAGTGTAACCCTTACGCTGGAACTGGATGTGGTGGTTAACGGAAATGCCACGACAATACAGTTTGATGTATTGATGGATCACGATGAGACACCAAACGATGGTGCAGACCCACGAGATATCATTACGCTACCTGCGCAAGCGGTAACGATTTCCATTGGTGGTCAGGAGTATGAGGTTAGAGTGGATGGATTCATGGATACAAATGGGAATATCGTATCGACCATCCGTACAGACGAACAGGCAGTGAATCCGTTTGAGATCATGGGTAGTATCGTTTCCACTGATCCCCTCCCTGTCGTGACAGGAAATGTGTCGAATTCAACCGGAGGTGATGGCTCATTGACCGATGTTGTCTGGGGTGATACATCGAGCCCCTATGGTGTCCTGACGGTTGACCCCCATGGTAACTACTCCTTCCAATTGAATCGGGAGACCAAAGATGGATTGGACCCCGGTGAGACGATAAATGAAACCTTCAGCTATTCGATTACGGATGAGGATGGGGATGTCTCCAGTGCCACCTTGACCATCACCATCGGCGGTTACCAAAGTATTGACGGTTCACCTGTTGCCGACATCCTGAGCGGCGGCGCGGTTAATGAATACATCGCCGGCTATGAAGGAAACGATACCTTGATTGGCAATGGTGGAGATGATGTCCTGGATGGTGGGGCTGGCAGCGATCAATCGAGTGGTGGTAGCGGTAATGACACCCTGATCTTCGATCCCGCTGATACGCTTCTTTCCGGTGATGCCGGCTTCGATACGCTGATTGCACCTGATAATGACGATCTTGACTTCAGCAGTATATCCAGTATCAGCAATATTGAGCGGATAGACCTGACAGTCGGTGATCACGATATCATGAATCTGAGTGTTGACGATGTGTTGACCATGACCGATAGCGATAATTTGCTGGAAATCCTGGGTGACACTTCAGATAGTGTGGAATTGTCCAGCGACTGGCATGAGTCCGGTAATAGTGTCACCCAAAATGGTCATACTTTTACTGAGTATCTCAATGCGGATGACAGCGTTACCCTGTTGATTGAGGATCAGGTAACCGTGACGATCATATGATGAGTCGCAGCTAAATTGTCTGCCTATAGTTGTTAAGGGCCCCTTGCGGGCCCTTTTTTTTGCGTGGTGCCGACAAACAGGCAAAATAGTTTCACTTAGTTTTACAACTCGCAGCTTGATAATTGCAGATAGTCTCTGTATAGGTTGTTGATGTGGTTATATCTGTATGTTTTTCAACATAAATAGTCTAACATTAGGCCGGTCGTGGGAATCTGGGCAAGGGATTGGACAGGTGGCGTGTGATGGTTACAAAAGTCGTGATAGAACACTGAAATCACGACGGAATACCTGCCGGAATCGCCCTTTTTCTGGGTTTAAGTTAGTTGCAGATATGCCGATACAGAGTGATAACTGGTTCACAATAATTTTATCGTGGTTGTAAATTTAGGGTACCCAATGGTTGGCAGTTTTTTATTGAAGTCTGGTTTGGTGGCACTGTTGCTTGTGGTGTTTGGCCCGGCGTACGCCTTGAATCTGCGTACAGCGGTCGAGCATGCGATCAAAACGAATCCTGAGGTTCTGGTTGAGTCCAGCCAGCATCTGTCCCGGCTTGAGGAGTTGGGCCAGGCACGGTCCGGCTATAAGCCATCTATCGACTTGAATGCGGCAGCAGGCTATGAGCGGACTGATAACAATACTACCCGGGCCAGTGGTGATGACTATCGTTCCCTGACCCGCAAGGAGGCCAGTTTGACCCTGAGCCAGATGCTGTTTGACGGATTCGCCACCCAGAGTGAGGTGGATCGGCAAAACGCAAGGGTTGAAGCACAGCGAAAAGTGCTTGAGAGCGCCAGCGAAAAACTCGGATTGAAGGCTGTAGAGACCTATATACAGGTTCTGTTGCATCGAGACCTGATGGCGCTTTCATCGGAAAACCTCCAGGCTCATGCAAGGATCTATGATCAGGTGGAGCTACGCAGCAGATCCGGTGTTGGCAGAAACTCAGATTTGGCGCAGATCAAAGGTCGTCGTGCTTCTGCCTCTGCGAATATGTTATCGGACGAGGTGAATCTCAAGGATGCAGAGACAAACTTTCTACGTGTGGTAGGCCTGCTGCCAAAATCCCTCGAGCAAATTGATCCCGCACTCGAATCCCTGCCACCCACCCAGGATGAGGCCATCCAGCTTGCACTTGAAAGCCATCCGACATTGATGTCTGCGAATGCCGATGTGGCTGCCGCCATGGCCCAGTACAAGGCGTCTAAAAGTGCTCACTATCCACGTTTTGATCTTGAAGTGGGGGCAAGGTACGGTGATGACCTGGACGGTGTGGAAGGGCGCGATGACGATGTCACGGCGATGCTTCGCATGCGATACAATCTGTTCGCAGGCGGTAAGGACCAGGCGCGTAACAGGCAGACTGCCCATTTGGTCAACGAGGCCAAGGAGATTCGCAACAATACCTATCGCCAGGTTGTCGAGAGCATCAGATTGTCATGGTCGGCCTACGATGTCACTCAGAAGCAGCTGGTATATCAGCAGGAGCATGTGGTTGCCAGTGAAAAGGCCCGCGATGCCTATGCCAAGCAGTTCAATCTCGGTAAGCGTTCGTTACTCGATTTGCTGGACTCGGAGAATGAGTTATATGAGGCAAAAAGGGAGAAAACAAAAACCTGGTACGACCACCAATTCTCCCAGCATCGTCTACTGGTCGGTATCAACAAGTTGAAAGTTCATCTCGGAATTGTACTGCCGGAAACCAATGATGATGGTGATGAGCTGCATAAGGCCTACAGCGGTGTCGCTGATAAAAGTGCGATTTTGGAAGAGGTGGCTCCATTGAGATCGGTTTTGCAAGAGCCGGTTTCACTCCAATAAGTAATCCATTCCGGTTTTCTCCATTCTCTACGCCAGGGGTGTTTAAAGGTACTCCTTGCTCTCCACTGCCTGGTTTAGAAGCCAGCAACCACGGCGATAACTCATATTCTGACAATAGTCGTTATCTTTCGTTGAGATTCCTGGGAAAACCATATTGAATCCATCTGCTAGGATAGTGCGTAGCTCAATAACAAAAATGTACAGTATTTAGTAAGGTAGAGACCTATGAACCCCCGTAAACTTATTCTCCTGCTAGTGGTGGCACTGCTGGTGTTTGCCTTTTTTCTGTTCGATCTGGACAAGGTCCTGACCCTCGACTATTTCAAATCCCAGCGGGATGGGATTATCTCATGGAAGGCTTCTAACCCAGTGTTGGCAACCCTGGTATTCTTTGTGATTTATGTTGCGGTGACGGCGCTCTCTCTGCCGGGTGCGGCAGTCATGACCTTGGCAATAGGTGCGGTTTTCGGCTTTCTGTGGGGGTTTGTCTTGGTATCGTTTGCCTCCACCATCGGCGCCACTCTGGCCTTTCTGATTGCTCGTTTCCTGCTTAGGGATCTGGTCCAGGACCGATATGGAGATCGTTTGAAGGCGATCAATGATGGGATGCGTAAGGATGGAGCCTTCTATCTCTTCACCTTGCGCTTGGTACCGATATTTCCCTTCTTCGTAATCAATCTACTCATGGGTCTGACCCCCATTCGTACCTGGACCTTCTACTGGGTCAGCCAGCTCGGCATGTTGGCGGGAACGGCTGTTTACGTAAACGCAGGTACCCAGCTTGCCACCCTGGATTCGGCTTCAGGCATCCTTTCACCCGGATTGATCGGTTCTTTTGTGCTTCTGGGTATCTTCCCGCTGCTGGCAAAAAGATTGGTTGATCTAATTAAACGACAGAAGGTACTGAAAGACTGGGAGCGCCCTGAGGCATACGATCAAAATTTAGTGGTGATCGGCGGTGGTTCCGCGGGGCTGGTCTCAGCCTATATCGCCGCGGCGGTGAAGTCCCAGGTGACCCTGATAGAAAAACACAAGATGGGCGGTGATTGCCTGAATACAGGTTGTGTACCATCCAAGGCGCTTATCCGCAGCGCACGCATCCTGGGTCAGAGCCGCAGGGCCAAGGAGTGGGGCTTTGATGCCATCGATGTCAAATACAACTTCCGTAACATCATGGAACGGGTACAAAAGGTTGTCAAAGAAGTTGAGCCGCACGATTCGGTGGAACGCTATACAGGACTGGGTGTGGAGGTCATCGAGGGCGAGGCGCGCATCACGTCACCCTACAGCGTGGAGGTTAACGGTATAGAAATAAGAACCCCCCACATCATCGTCGCCACAGGTGCCGGCCCCTTCGTACCCCCGATAACCGGCATTGATCAATTCGACTACCTGACCTCGGATAATCTCTGGCAACTGCGTGAATTACCTGAACGGCTGTTGGTATTGGGAGGCGGACCGATCGGTTGTGAATTGTCCCAGGCCTTTGCCCGATTCGGCAGCCAGGTCACCATTGTGGAAATGATGCCCAGACTGATGATTCGTGAAGATGAAGATGTTGCTGATCTGGTGACGCAACGCTTCAAGGAGGAGGGCATCAACCTGATGGTTGGGTACAAGGCGGTGGAGTTTACCAAACAGGAGGGTGAGAATCTGCTGATCTGCGAACATGAGGGGGAGCAGGTAAAAGTAGCATTCGACCAGGTATTGGTTGCGGTGGGTCGAAAACCCAATACCAGTGGCTTTGGCCTGGAGGAGTTGAAGGTGGCGCTTAATCCAAACGGCACCATAGAGACCGATGAGTATCTGCAGACATCTATCCCCACCATCTATGCCTGCGGCGATGTGGCTGGCCCATACCAGTTCACCCATACCGCTGGCCACCAGGCCTGGTATGCGGCTGTGAATAGCCTGTTTGGCGTATTTCGTCGCTTCAAGGTGGATTACTCAGTGATTCCGTTTGCAACCTTTACCGATCCGGAAGTGGCGCGGGTGGGTCTCAATGAACAAGAGGCAGAGCAGAAGGGCATCGAATACGAGGTAACCAGGTTCGATCTCTCGGAACTGGATCGGGCAATCGCGGAGGGAGAGGCCCATGGGATGGTGAAGGTCCTGACACCACCGGATAAGGACCGGGTTCTCGGTGCCACCATCATCGGTGAGAATGCGGGTGAATTGATCGGTGAATTCACTGCTGCCATGAAGCATGGTTTTGGCTTGAACAAGATACTCGGCACGATACATATCTACCCAACCCTGTTCGAGGCCAATAAATATGTTGCCGGTGCCTGGAAACGTGCCCATACACCTGAAACCCTATTGTCATGGGTGGAGCGTTATCATGCCTGGCGACGGGGGTAGAAGATTGGTTGGATGACTCGGTTTGCGGAAATAATTTATGATATTCTGATGCTGAGTTAGTTGAATTAGTCAGGGTGAGTAGCATGCTGTTGCGCCACATCATCACAATTGTATTTATTTTGCCCCTGGTTGCACTTGCCGATAGCTCCTCATGGCAGGGTAAACTGCAGGATGGCAGCCATATCTCCATCGATCCAAATACCAATAAAGTGACCCGCGAAACCGAGGGAGAGACCACCCCCCTTTGGGATGGTGTCCACAAACTCGACAATGGGGCGGTGATCATTGTCCGCGATGGCGTTGCCATAAGAGACCGTGTGATAATTGATGCACAACGGGAACAGGAACGTGATCGCCTGAATGCGGCATGTATGCAGTTGGTGAAGAAGGTGTGTGGGATGCATAATGAGTGCGATTCCCACCCTGCCTGTGATCCCGCCCGGCAATTGCTCGCAATGGAGCACAGTGAGCTGAACAGTAGTTGGTCCGGAAACATACTTGAAAGCTCCACCCACTGCCTGGAGGCATTGGGCAATGAGACCTTTTTTCAGGCCTGCGACAGACGTTCACCCGGTCATCAGACCCCCTGTGAAAAACTCCGTCTCAAGGTTTGTGGGAGTGAGAAACAGTGTGCATCCAGAGAGGCCTGTAATGCCGCTAGCCAGCTGGTCTCGATGGAGCTGCAGGATATGCATAGTGTGCCCGGGGGGTTCACCTATGCCAGCGCCCAATGCCGCGACGCCCTGGCTGACGAATCCGACTATTTCAATGCCTGCGAATAGGTCAGGGGAGCCCTATTAGGTGTCGATTTGTTTGACAAGTAGGAATGGATGCAAGCTGCATTGCAATCAACAAGATAGAGGACAGTTGTTGAATATTACCGAAAATCGCTGCTTTTTTGACGCCTTAGGCGTCGATTATCTTTACAAATAGCTCAACAGGTTTTTCAGGTATCACTTACAAGTCTACGAAAATTCAACAGGTTACTGTTTTGGCAATCTTATTGCATAAAAATAAGTAAGGGTTGTTTAAGGAGAAGTGATATGTGGCAAGATTACAGCAAGCTGAAATCATGGCCCGATGACCCGGCATGGCCGGACCCATTCGATACTGATCCCTACGACCTTGAATTTTAATGAGGCAAGGGCCTATCCTGATATAGCCGGTCCCCCGCAACCCTATTTTCTAGCCTGACCCATGCATCTCATCTGAGTCGCTTCACCAACTGTCGCTGCTACTCATTCTATCTATCCCCACACATCTAAAGCTGCCCGTATCGACCAGGCCATTTGTCACCGATGATCTTCAATTTTGAGTGCTGCTTTTTTAGAACGCAAAAAAAACCCGGCAGGGGATGCCGGGTATAAATGATCACTTATGAGGGAGAAGTGATTAGATTAATGGATAAACAGGCCACCATTGACGGGCAGATTGGCACCTGTAACGTAGGTGCTGTTGTCATCAGCGAGGAAGGCGACCGCATGAGCAATCTCCTCAGGCTGACCCATGCGGCGCATGGGGATGCCACTGACGATGGCATCGCGAACATCGTCGCGCATCGCAGCGGTCATTGATGTCTCGATGTA
>NATW01000033.1 GCA_003094555.1 gamma proteobacterium symbiont of Ctena orbiculata | reverse complement strand
AGTATCATCTGGCGGGGGGCAAGGATACTAATATACCGCCAGGGATAATTCGCGATGCTTTGATCAATCAACCTGACAGTCGCTACATACTGTTCGAGGATTTTACTCACATTTGCTGTTGGGAAGAGATATGGCAAGCTGTATTGGCTTGTGTGGCTGATCAATGTGAAGGGAGTCACCTGTCGCCGCGGTAACTACGGTCTCAGCAGCGTCTGCGTAAAGGTTTTTTTTATAAATCACTCTGTAACTTTATTAATCCCTGATGCTCGGGCAGGGCATCAAGGCCTTTTACCAGCAATGACTTGCCCGCTTGAATCTCTTTTGACTCGATCAAGTCTCTCACCTGTTGTTCAAGAAGATCACCTACCTGCTGTAGGCCTTCGGCGGCCTGCTTGTTGTGTTGATGCATGATCAATATCTGATGATAGGCATCATAGGCGCTGCTACCCGGCGGCTCTAGAAGTCGACCGACAAGCATATGCACCTCAGCGACCTCGAGAATATTCTCAATCCTCTCCCGCATCTCTGGTTCCAGTGATGATGTCTCCTCTAGTACAAATTCTGGCTGAAGATCTCCATTTTGCCCATTGAAGAGCAGCGAGCCGGTAGTGATGACAAGCAGCAGGACTATCGCTACAGCCGCAGGTATGGCCCATTTGGGAAGCGCACTGTCCCTCCCCGGGCGGGGGCCGGACATCTCTTTGAGGAACTCTGTCGCGTTACGGGTCCGTTTCTCCCGATCGAATTCCAATCCATGGGTAATGGCATTCCAGATTTCCTTCGACAGCTCCTTGGGGCGTTTGGGCTTGAGATTTAGATCCCGCGCATAAGTTGCCGGTTTACGATCGAAGGGATGGTTTCCTGCCAGTAGCTCATAGGCAACCACCGACAGGCCATAGACATCATCCCTCGGATCCGGCTCACCATACTCCAGCATTTCACAACTGGCATAGGTTGGGGTCAGGGCGCCGAGGGAGCCGGGATCGAAGACCGTGGCATCCTCCGCCGGGCGATCGGCTCTTTTGGCAGCCCGGGCGATGCCGAAATCCACCACTTTGACCACGCTTTTCGAGGTCAAAAACACATTCCCCGGCTTGAAGTCGGAGTGAACGATACTCTCGGAATGGGCGTAGGCAAGTGCGCGGGCCATCTGTTCGATAATCGAGAGGACCTGTTGGGTCGGCAGGGTGGCCGGACGGAGACGCCTGATCAGCTGATCGAGAGGTTCACCCTCCAACAGCTCCATGGTCATGAAGACATTGGGACCGTCCCGGTCGAAATCGTAGACTGTCACGATATTGGGATGTGCCAGCTGTTGCGCCTTCTTGCTCTCCCGCTGCAGGGCAATGAATGAGTCCGGATTGGCCTGAAAATCCTTCGACAATACCTTGACTGCAATATAGGGGTCCCGGTCCATCGCCTCGACCTTGCGCAAATCCCTGGCCTTGTAGACCACCCCCATGCCACCCCGTCCCAGCATCTGTTCAAGAACAAAGCGGTTTTTCAGTACTGAGCCGATGCCTACTACGTTGGAGGTTGAATTTGCCAGCTCTTCAGAGACGGCGGTCAATGCTTCAGTGACACTCTTTCCTGGATCGGTAATAGGTGTTGTTGGGCCGGTATGATTTTGGTTGCCCGTGCTGCCGGTCGTGGCGATGCGTGTCGCTTCATCGTCAGGTGCGGGATGATCGTCATCATGTGTAGCCACTAACCTTGAATCCTCTCTAGAAATCACATAAAGGGCTATTAGTCGCAAATGATAAGGCATTGGGCATATCGATCATAGCCTTTGTAAGATTTGGTATATATCGCCTGTATCTTCATTTTGAACTATATGAAAGAATTCCTGAAAATGTACAATGATTCATCGTGTATCAGCATCCACGATCGGTAGGTATTATGCCATTACCCGACTATAACGGCGGCAGTATTGTCAATCTGATGGCTTCCTTGCAGAGGGCGATGGGTGGTGACCGCCACAGCTACCCACCGCTCGATCTCCTGGTATCCACGCCACTCGGGTCCTACCGCAAAATCCTACTCTGGGTGGTGGACGGTCTGGGAGCCAACTATCTTCGGGCTCATCCTGAAGCCGAGACGCTGAATGCGCATCTCAAGGGTGCGATAACCTCTGTTTTCCCCCCGACTACCGCTAGTGCCGTGACCACCTTTCTCACCGGCGACGCACCGCAGCAGCATGGCCTCACCGGTTGGCATATCTACTTCAGAGAGTTGGGCGCCATCTTGGCTGTACTGCCTGGCTGGCCAAGATATGGTGGCGTCGCACTGGGGCAGGCGGGCATCGACACCCAGGCCTTGCATGGGCACACCCCTTTCAGCGATAAAATCGCTTATGACTCAGTCATGTTGTCTCCAGCCTATATCGCCGATTCGGACTTTAACCGGGCCCATCTCGGCAGGGCGCGCCTGGTCAAACACAAAAACCTGCCGGATCTCACCAGCCAGATTGCAGATCTGCTCCGCGATGGGGATGAACGCTATCTCTATGCCTACTGGTCAGAGCTGGACAGCATAGGTCACAAATCGGGCATCTGGAGCGATGAGGCCAAGCGTCATCTGCTGGAGATCGATCAGGCTTTCAGTAGTCTATTGGAGCAATGTCGAGGCACAGACAGCCTGATTATCATCTGCGCCGATCATGGCCAGATCGATACCCAACCCAGTGACAGGATTTCACTCGACGACCACCCGCACTTACTGGAAACGCTCAGCCTGCCATTGTGTGGTGAACCGCGTGCAGCCTATTGTTACCTTCGACCTGGTTGCGAGAATGCCTTTGATGACTATGTAAAAAGCGAGTTGGACGGAAAAGCGATCGCTTATAGATCTAAAGAGTTGATAGAACAGAATTGGTTTGGTTTGGGGTCACCGAATCGCCAATTGTCATGGCGCATTGGTGACCGTCTGCTGTTGATGCAGGCGAATTACATTATCAAAGACTGGGTAGCTCAAGAGAGGAGATATGAGCTAGTTGGGGTGCATGGTGGTGTGAGTAAAGATGAATTAGATGTGCCGTTGGTTATTGTAAATAGCTAACGCAAATTTGATAAGCTTCAAACGTCCTTGTTGAAGCTCTACACATAATACATACTGATTGATGAGATTATAATCAATAAGTAAAACAGTAAAAGGGTGATGGGCATATAAGCTCAATATGTGAACCTTCCAGTTTAATAATGCTAAGTGTCTCTACACTTTTAACCGCTTTGATGTCATGTACAAATGGAAGAGTGACTTTTCGAAGTGGTATCCTTTTGCCATTTTTATCAACAGCATAAACCTTGCCATCTTGCAAGGTGTAAAACACATCCTGATGAGGTGTGCCTGGTTTAACATCATCCATTTTCATGGCACACGAGGAGACTGAAAATGCATATAAAGCAATTAGAATTAGATATTTAAGCGATTTCATGGTTATTCTCCTTGGTTTTATGATTCGTAGTTTCAACTCATTACACGAAAGATGAACTAATGCTAAAAGGTCAGAGTGAATTTACCATAAATCAACCTTTCATCTGTGAGTTCATAAAGATTTGTACTTTGTTTTTCAGACAGTACTGAAGTGTTATTCAATCTATCTTCGTAGTTATAAGAGGTATCAAATATGTTTTTTGCCCCTAGGGTTAACTTGCCATAGCGCTTGGGTAGATTGTATGTGATGTTACCATCGAATAACCAAAAATCATCTTCACCAACAAGTTCGCTCTGATCGCCCAATAGAAAAATTCCCTTTTGATCGTAGTAGGTGCCGGTTAGCTCAAATATGAGATTTGAGAGATAACGGTATTTTATACCTATTGGTAAGCGATAGGTTTCAAGAGACAGTATATTTGGTGGAAACGCACCCCTCGGTTCGCTGTAATCCTCATAATCTAATTCTATTTTTAGATTTATATTCTCGTTTAGCGTGTAGTAAAGGTAAGCCTCAGCAAATTCACGATCAGTATCAAAGTTTGTTCTAACAGCAGTGCCTAAAACAGGATCGATACCAAGCGAGCTAGAGGTCCTTTCGGCATGGTTGATTGAGGCGCCGACGAACAACTGCTGGCTGACGGTGTGATCTATTGCCAAGCCGTATCTTTTTGAGTCGATAATAACTTTGCTTGAAAAATCATCAAATACCTGATTGAAACCAGCAACTTGCGTTGGCTCAAGAGAGTCTAGCTCAGTAAAATTTCTTCCATTGCGAAAAGCAGAAAACCTCAGAGTCGTATTTGGCTGCAGATCCCACGTAAGACCAATTTTAGGATTACATTGGCTTTCATCTACTTTTTCTTCGGGTAAATTGAGAATTGTCCCGTCAGGCAAATTCAACGCCGAGGTTGTTGTTGCATCGAACCTCGTGTAGGAACCACCAGCTGTAAAATGGACGTTTTCTAACAAAGGAAAATAGCTATATATATATATGTTACTGCTTTCCTGCTCAACTTGAGTCACGAATAGAGGATTTACAGGACCTCTATCGACAGTGGCAGTAGACTCAAAGTCAGTTACGCTACCCCCAGCTATAAAATTGGCGCCCATATAGGAATATAGCCATTGAACTTCACCGGTATCAAATTCATCATCACTACTGATTTCTGATTGAAATGTCATCTGATCTGAGGTGAATTCTTGATGAGTAATATTACCGATTAGCTGTGAGTTGGGTGAAATAATGTGTCTTATACCAAAACGAGCTTTTTCTCTTTCGGCGTCGGAAGAAAAATCAGGTTGGTCGAAAGTATCGGTGAAAAAATGCTGGTTTAGGTAGCCGTTTTCTTGCGTGTCATCAGAAAGTTCAAGCTGCAACATTGTGCCAGGAGTAACATCGAATTGCGCAAAAACAGTTAGCGTGTCTTTATCGATCCAGTCTGTATCGCGAAAGCCATCGCTTTCATAGTGGAATTGAGCAAGGCTGATACTGAATCGATTGCCCAAAAAGGATGCGATGATATCATCGCCCCATGTGGCGTTTCCTGCAGCAAACCCATTGACCAGCAACGATGGACCTGATTGGTTGAAGAGTGGATTGAATTCATTATAAGAAAACCGGGCAGGCCCATCCGCCAGCTGCAGGTCGCTCAGCTGTGGCCGTAGCGTATGGCCAATCAAGGGCTGTAGAAGTTTGGACTGTAAAAGCTCGCTCTCAACGGCAAGCCTGCGTTGTGGCTGCGTTGCATTGATATCTGCCATAAACCTGTGGGCAGAGAAATTATCTGGCCCTTGTGTAAGGGCCTTCGCGCCCTCATTGATTGCCATCTTTTCATACCCCAGATCGGTATAAATGCGGGCAGATGCGGTATTTTTAGCGGCTTCATCCCGGTCCAGGAGCTGCCGGGATCGGTAAACGCCCCGGTTATCGTTGAGTTCGATGGCCTTTTGTTGTGCTTGTAAAGCCTCAACCGGACGATTTTGTGATTGCAGCAGTATGGAATCATAGTGCAAGGCGGTCGGGTCATTGGGATCTAGAGCCTTTGCTATGGCAAACTGCTCCATGGCCAAGCCGTCCCGTTTTTCTTCATAGTAGGCCTTGCCCATATAACTGCGAAGCAAGGCATTGTTGGGATCGAGTAGTACAGCTGTCTCGATCTCTTCCCGGCCAGCCTGGAGATCACCGTCCCTTATCTTCAATAGCCCCAGACCCAATCGGGGCAGGGGTGCTGTGGAATCAAGTGAAATTGCCTTGGCAAATGCCTCTCTGGCTGCATCCAGACTGACATCCTGCAGGGAGGCAAAGCCCAAGACGGCGTGGGCATGAGAAAGCTTGGGGTCTAGGGTGGTTGCCTTCACTGCAGCAACTCGGGCTGTGCTTGAATCGCCAGTCATTAAACTGACTTCTGCATAGCGTGCCTGCGTCAAGGCACTATTAGGTGCCAATTCAGCTGCCTTTTCGCTATTAATCAACGCAGCAGGTATGTCGAACATGGCCTGATCGACATAGGATTGCGCCATATAGGCGGCAGCCGACTGACTATCCTCCTGAATAGCCTGTTTTGCCAGTTCTGCCGCCTCAGTCAGTCGGTTTTGCACGATCGCCTTGACCGCGTCCCGAGCGAGGGTATCGGCTTTACCGGGGACTTCAGGTAGAGGAGGGTAGTAGAGCGCCCAGGCAACCGCATCGAAGGGTCTGGCGATTTCGATCCGAACCGGTTGTTGACTGGCTGATGCACGGCCAGCCTGATTTGCGCTCAATTCGATTGAACCGGCCTCGTTCCTGGCCACCACCACGCCTTCCAGGACGATCACGTCAGTAGCTTCGTCCTCGATGCGGACGACAAATTCCGTACCCTCGATGGAAGCGTTTACATAGGGGGTTTTGACTTCGAGACTCTCTGGTGTGCGGCTGATGAAGTGTACCGCACCGCGCAGCAGGTCCAGGAATGAATGCGATGTCTTCTCGATCTGAGAGAATGTCAACGAAGAGTCGGCATCGAGACGCAGCAGGGTATGGTTAGTCAAGCGAACCGCTGCTTTACCGTCGTGGTGTGTTCTGAGGGCATCCCCTTTGCAGAACTGATCGTCGAGTACCGCTTGTTGCCATTCGTTTTGACCGGCACTTTTCTTCTCGACACTCCCTTGCTGGGAGACCAATTGAGCGACATGCTCGCATTCCGCTGAAAAGGATTGGTGCGAAAAGGCCAAGCTGAAAACAAGAAAAGAGTATCTCGCAAGCATTGTAATGCGTTTGCAATGCTGCATATCGGTCCCCTGCTATGATTTTTATATATCCAGCAATTGGCTTGTATAGAACTGCCTATTCAGCCAATTAATTTTCTACATGATATGAGGTATATAGTAACGAAAATTTATAAATATGCGAATTTATTTCATATTTGCCAAACCTGTTGGCCCGGTTTTTTAAAGTAGATTATTTCTTAGGTGTATTAACTCTTTCTCCCACCACAGGATTGATCCCCTGGAATCTATAAAAAAGCCAACAAACCAATATGTTATGAGGCTCATACCGTCGGGATATTTTACGCCTGCTGCTATTAATTACATTAAAAATTGACGGTAAATATTTAATATAACAATGTTAAGCTAGTACTGGCCTGAGTTATGCATTTATTTAATAAAAACATCCTGTTACGGCAAAAGGTGAAAGAAAAGCCGACATTGCTGCTTCATCGAGCTTGAGCAACAAGCCGGTTTTTCATTAACGATAACAATGCAAACCACGACCCTTCAGTCCGATCTGAATGACCGCTATCTACTCAAGGTACTGCTCTTACTGCTCAGTGTTTCAGGTACGAGCCATATCATGGCTGGTGAGGACGTGAGTCACAAATCACTGGAAGAGGATCTCCTGCACTGGCTCTCTCTGTATCGACCCTCCGAGACAGTTGAGATCTCAAAAGAGATTGCGTGTCTGGCACAAAATATCTATTTTGAAGCACGCAGTGAATCGGAGCAGGGACAACTTGCGGTAGGTCATGTTGTCATGAACAGGGTTGCCCACAAACGCTATCCGGATTCAGTCTGCGCTGTGGTCAAGCAGGGGGGAGAGAGAAGGCGCCATCGCTGCCAATTTTCCTGGTGGTGCGATGGACGTTCAGATCAGCCCATGAACCAAAAGGCCTGGCAGCAATCACTGCAACTGGCTAGAACAATCCTTGCGGGTGATACCAAGGACCCAACAGACGGCGCACTCTGGTACCATGCGGATTATGTCAATCCGGAGTGGAGCTCGATACTGGTGTTAGGCAAAAAAATTGGGCAGCATCTTTTCTACTTGAGCAAGAAACAACCTGTGTTTGCCTTGAATACAGCATCTGGTTCGTAATCCGTCATTGCCCAATTGCAGAGCCTGTCCGGTTTATCAGTCGGG
>NATW01000032.1 GCA_003094555.1 gamma proteobacterium symbiont of Ctena orbiculata | reverse complement strand
GAAAGGGGACGGACGTTACGTGGTGCCAGCACCCTGACTCAGCAGACAGTTAAAAATCTCTTCCTTTGGCAACGAAGGGATTGGAGCCGCAAGCTGTTGGAAGGGGGGCTCGCGTTTCTGCTTGAGCTGATGTGGAATAAGGAGAGGATTCTCGAAGTCTACTTGAATATAGTTGAATTCGGTCCGGGCGTTTATGGGGTGGCTGCTGCCAGTGAGTATTGGTACCAGCTGCCGTTGGATCGGTTGACGGTGAACCAGATGGCCAGATTGGCGGCGCTTCTACCCAATCCCTGGCATTATCGTGCAGAGCCCCCGACACCCTACATCATTGAGCGGGCTGGATGGATAGAACAGCAGATGGATCAGTTGGGATATGTCTGGTTGATACCTGTCACTGGCGAGTGACTGGCCTGATGTCGAGAGTAAAGCCTGTAGTTGATGGATATAGACTAGGGCCTGTTAACAGGCCCTAGTTTGTCGGCTGGTAAACAAACTCCACTGGCATGTCATCCAATCGCTGCTCAAAATGGTCAAGCAGCTTGCGTGACGTGAGTACGATAACAAAGCTTGTCTCCCTGATATCCCGGTTTTGCAGATCCTTGGCCAAGGCCTCCGTGGCGGAAAGATCCATATAGGAGACAACACTCAAATCGAGAAGTACGTTGTCATCACGATGACATTTTAACAGGCTGCTCAATTGATCGATTGAGGCGTAAAACAGATGGCCTTCAACCCGGATCTGAACCGACTCATCACCCTTCTCAATGCTTATATCGAGTTTTGAGGCGGATAGTACGAACAGGATTACCGATAAAATAAATGCAATGATCAGACCTGTTTGCAGGCCAAGGAAGACTATCCCGAACAAGGTTGTCACAAATACCAATAGTTCCCCGGTCCAGGAAAACAGACGGCTGATCTCGGCCGGTTTGATCATGCTGATTCCCACCAGCATCAGGGTACCGGCGATGACCGGCATCGGCATATAGGTGAGCAGAGCGCCAAACATCTCGATCAGGATAAACACCACGAATGCGGAGAGAATGCCGGCCAGGGGTGTTGCTGCACCTAATGAAAGATTCAACGCAGTGCGGTTAAAACTGCCTGAACCGGCAAAGCTTGAAAAGAATGGAGCAAGCGTATTGGCAATCGCCTGGGCGAATACCTCCTTGTCCACATTGATTGATTGATCGGTATCACTGCGTAGGCGCTTGACGATGACCATGGATTGGGCCATGCCAATAAGCGCAATGGTTATGGCATTGGGCAGCATGGCGAACCCCACCAGCAGATACTCGAGATCGATTTTCGGGCTGGAGAGGGGCAGGGCTTGAAAAGGAATATGTCCAAGCAACTCTATTTCCGTATCGACTTGAGTAAAGAGGCCCATCACGACCATGCCCGTGATATAGCCGACAGCCATGGCGATCAAAATTGCAAAACGGGGAAACCTGATTTTAGCGATGATGCCCGCGATGACGGTTGTTATACCGATGCAAAAGCTGTAGGGATTTATCATTGTCCGCCAATCATCAGCCAGGACAAAGAGTTTTTCGAAGAAGAATAGGGTACCCGAAGGGGTGAGTCCCAATATGCCGTCAAGGGATGAGAGGATAAGTATGATTCCCACACCAACGGTGATCCCGGTTATCGCAGCCGGGCTTAGATATTGAAAATATTTTCCACCCCTGAGCAACCAGATGAACATTTGAATCAGTCCAACCATAAGGCTGAGCAGGATCACATACTCGATATAGAGTGGGCTGCCCCGGCCTGCGAAAGGGGCTACCGCGATACCGATCAATATGGCGACTGCCGTGTTTGGTCCGCCCAACATTGAACTTGAACCAAAGAGGCTGGCAAAGAGGGTAACGAAAATAGATGTATAGATGCCGTACTCAGGCGGTAGTCCGGCCAGATAGGCGAAGGTGATGCCCTGAGGTATAACCAATATGGCAGCGACAACAGCGGCAAATGCCTCTGTGGACAGATTCAGCTTTCCTGCTCGGTCTGGCGTCCATGGAATAATCTCCGACAACAGTCGTAGATATTTCATATCACACTATCATTGGAATCGATCTACCTTGTTTCCATGGTCTAATCCTGTCTCTTTTCAAGTCGCTTGATCTAATCCACTAATCCGGAAATAGATTCGAAGAGTTTCAGCAGTTTGCTACGCCGGGGGTCACCCGGCCTGATCTGCATATTGATATATGCCGCCACATCCAGTGCAGCCTGATGGGTGAGGGTGCGTTCCTGGCCCAGGGGCATGTTCGCCCAAATGAAGCCAGCGGCCTTTTTGATATTCGCCATGCCGGCGCCTTTGTTGTAGGCATCCATACCCCAAAGCGGGGGTATACCCGGTATGCCGTGACCGTCGTTTGCGTGGCATTGGGCGCATTTCGTGTCATAGATCGCCTTGCCGCTTGCAGGATTCGGGTCATAGCCTGTGTCGGGCAAGGTCGGCACTCCTCTACCGGCTGGTGCCTCGCCAATCACTTCGCCATGAGAGATATAGGAGATATAGGCCGCCACAGCCAATACCTCCGGTGAGTCCTCGGGCGGCATGATGCCGTCGAGGCTGTACACGAAGCACTCCCGGATGCGCAATCCAATGCCATTGCGACGGCCGTTCTTACTGCGCCACTTCGGGTACATACCCGCCACATTGAGCGGAATGGCATCGGGTTTGCGTCCAGCATTGAGGTGGCAGTTGCTGCAGCGCAGCCGATTGCCTGAATAGCGGGCACCAAAGCGTTCGGTTTCAGTGACGATGCGGTAGCCGAACACCACATTGCTGTGGTAATCGTCCAGGTAACTCCGCTTGAGTAACTCATCTATAGTGATGGGGGTGTCAGCAGCCAGGCGCTCCATGGGCAGCAACCCCAACAAGAGAATGAAGGGGTAGAGAAATCGGCGATATCCAGCTGCCTGATGATCCTGTTTAGGTGAAATAGAGTCTGTGCTGTTCAATGTGCCCTGAGCATTCTAAATTGCATTGGCATGGTATGGTTAAGACCGGTGTCATTGAATCCTGCTAGTGGCAGCCCGCCCATGAGTGGGAGGAATTTACCACACATAGCATGGTTTTTTCACCCTAATGTTACTGTTTACAAGGCCCTAAACGTTTACCTGTCGTATTCGAGTTCATCAGAACCCCTCCTAGGTCGATGTTAATCACCCCCTCTGCAGTATCGCCGTGGTAGGTGATGCTTCCCTGGCTTTTGGTTACGCCAACCGAGCGTGTGCAGCTTATGTTCCAGGAAACCGTATCCCCTTCCGTAATGAGATCGATGGTTTCGCAGGCCTGTCCCAATTGACTGTCTTTGGGTACAAAGTCAGCCCTGGTGATGCAAGTGGTATAGGAGGTGGGGGGTAATAGCTGCATCGGCATGCCAGGCGTATTCAGCACTGCGGTCCAGTGCCACAATCCTGGGTTCATATTGATCTCCGAGGCATAGACATCGTAAGAGAGTAGTGCGAAAAGCGACAGCGAGGCAGGGATTGTTCTGTTTTTCATCAGGCACCGGTCCATGAAGATTAGTCAGCGGCAATCAATCTACCTGTTTTGGGGAGGCGATGACGCGATCTGACGCACAGGGTAACAAAGCTTCACAGCCATACTTGGCCTGCTATTTGCTGTTGACAGGTAAAGGCATATTCAATAGGAGAACAGCATTGGTCACACAGCTTTGGATTGGATTGCTATCACTCTCCGTACTGGTATCTGTGAGTATACAGCTGTTAGCCCCGGGTTCCGGGCTGATCGCGATCATTTCAGGTCTTTTACTGGTGGTAGGCGGTACCCTGCTGACAGCGATCATGAGTCATTCCCTCAACTCCGTGTTGATGCTTTGGCAGTTGGTCGCCGATTTTCGTCACCCGCCCGCCAACATGGATGACGATGAGGAGGGCTTTTCACGCTTTCTACAGGCGGCAAATTACTTCCGCCGCGGCGAAATTCGGCCGGCAGAAGCGGTAATACAGCAGATTTCAGAACCGCTGCTGCGCAGAGGCACCCAACTGGTGTTGGACGGTTTTCCCCGTGACCAGGTGACACTTACCCTGCAGCGCCAGATTGCAGAGGACAGGGATCATTTACGCAGACCCGCCGAGATGCTGCGTGCCATGAGTGGTTATGCCCCTGCGTTCGGCATGCTTGGGACACTACTCGGCCTGGTGCAGATGTTGTTTGGCCTGGGTTCCGGAAACCTGGCTTCAATCGGCGCCGCCATGGGTTTTGCCATGCTGACCACTGTATATGGCCTGGTATTGGCCAACCTGGTGTTCAAGCCCCTTGCCAGTAAGTTGGAGCAGCGCGGCAGACAACTGATCACACGCCGGGTCGCACATCTGCAGGCAGTCATGATGTTATGCGACAGGCAACATGCGGAGTTGATCAGGGAGATGATGAATGAGGTCAACGCCAGACAGGACATGCGCCAGGCAGCCCATGAGTTACAACTTATTGCCAACCCTGACCAGCACGCCGCCTAATCAGGTGACAGCCGATGACAGCCACTAGCGGGAAGAGAGAGATGCACCAACGACCAGCTACGGGAGGGGAGCTCGACAACAGTGCCTGGTATGCCTGGGAAGTTGAAGATAATGATGGTGGTTGGCTGTTGACCTATGTGGATGTGTTGAGCGTGATACTGGCCATGTTGGTTGTGCTGCTGGGGCAGATGGCAGTGCAGCATCTGCAGACAACAGATGAGGATAGCAGGATGGCGGCCACCTATGAGGCTGTTCCCAGTGACGAACCGACGCTTGAAGTGCAACAGCCACAAGCACAGGTTCAAGTGGATGATGAGCCCGATCAGATTAGTGATGCCGAAGCCCGCCTGGTAGCAGCGATAGAGGATCGCTTTCAGGACGAGGTAACAGTGGTGCAAAAGGATAAAGGCATCTCATTGGAAATCGCCGATGTCATTCTTTTCGATTCAGGTAAGGCGGAGCTGCTTGACGAGGCTTTTCCCATACTGCAGAAGCTCGCAATGACTTTGCAGGAGATTGGTGAGGCGGACATCGCCGTAGAAGGTCATACCGATGACCGACCCATACTGGGTGGCAGGTTTGAATCGAATTGGGAACTGGCCGCTGCTCGCGCCAATGCAGTGACACGTTTTCTTCTGAGTCAGGGTTTTGCAGCAAAACATCTGCGCTCCGTAAGCTACGCGGATGCTCATCCGGTGGCAGATAACTCGGACCCGACCGGGCGTGCTGAAAACCGCCGTGTCAATCTTCGGGTGGAGTTTTTGCAGTAGCGCGCTCTTTTCACAGCATCCAATTCATGAATGGATGAGCAATCCTTAATTTCCTAAAATCTGTCGCCCGATGTGACAGACTACCCATTCTGATCGCCCATCTACGCCACATTTACCAATTCTTGATCAAAATCAAGTCCCCTCTATCCATCTATGCTCAATTCTTATTGGGTATTCGATTTATACGCG
Organism: gamma proteobacterium symbiont of Ctena orbiculata; assembly: GCA_003094555.1. Lineage (GTDB taxonomy): Bacteria > Pseudomonadota > Gammaproteobacteria > Chromatiales > Chromatiaceae > Thiodiazotropha. The sequence continues at coordinate 2,312 of NATW01000032.1, read as the reverse complement.
ATCTATGGAGTGGCTGAGTCATGGGATTACATAAGGTTGGTGTTGCTGCATTGATAGGGTGCTTGACTGTTTCGTGTGGAGGCGGTGGTGGTGGCAGCAGCGATGACAGTGATAATACCAATACATCTACTGTATCTATGGCTGAGTTGGGAAAGAAACTGTTTTTCGATACCAATCTCTCCAGTGGCAGCAACCAGGCGTGCAGCTCTTGTCACGATCCGTCAAATGGTTTCGCCGATCCTCGTGTCAGTGTAACGGCTCCGGTTTCAGAGGGATCGGTTGGTGGTGCCTTCGGTGATCGAAATGCGCCAACTGCTGCCTATGCCGCGTTTGCACCTGCCTTCAGTGAGGTCGCGGATCAGGATCAGACACCGGAGACAGACTCAAAGTACCAGGGTGGACAGTTTCTGGATGGACGTGCCGTTGATCTGATTGAGCAGGCCAAGGGCCCCTTTATCAATCCGGTTGAAATGAATAACGCTTCCGAAGCCGAGGTTGTCGCAAAGGTGCAAAATGCTGAGTACGCAGCGGATTTCATTGCCATATTCGGTGCAGATGCTTTTAGTGACACAACCACCGCCTATCACAATATCGCAACCGCAATTGCAGCATTTGAAACAACCTCTGAGGTCAACAGTTTTAGTTCGAAGTTTGATGCCTATCTGCTGGGCAACTACACATTGAACGCCTCGGAACAGCGAGGTTTTGATCTGTTCATGGATGCGGAGGTGACAAAATGTGCAAACTGCCACACGGTGGGGGATACACCAGAAACCTCACTTTTCAGCAACTTTCGTTATTACAATATAGGTACACCGGTAAACGTGAATAATCCTGCTTATCTGGCAGACAATTCGTTTGTCGATGATGGTCTTGGCGCCAGCAGTGCGATTGCCGAGTCAGATAGAACAAGTGAACGGGGTAAGTTCAAGGTGCCAACCCTGCGTAACGTGGAGCTGACTGCGCCTTATATGCACAATGGGGTCTATGCAACCCTGGAAGAGACAGTGTTGCACTATGATATTCAGGTTGCGAACCTGTTCATCACTCCCGAAGTGAATGACGACAATATCGCGGCTGAAATGAACGCGGGCACATTTATTGGTTTAGGTTTGTCAGATCAGGATCGAGCCGATCTTGTCAATTTCATGCTGACCTTAACCGATGGCTATTTTTAAAAATGGACCCATTCAGCGACGTTTTCTGGTCTTTCCCTTTCTCGGCCTGTCTGGACCTACACGAATTATGCTGCCGCTAAGGTCCCTGCCATCGAGTGCGGCAATAGCGGCTCGGGCTTCGTGACCCTCCATATCGATTGTAGCGAAACCTTTACAGTCACCACTAAAGAGATCCTTGGCCATTTTTAGGGAACGCACAACGCCGTATTCTGTAAACAGCGCTGTCAGGCTCTCTTCTGTAGTTGATCGTGGAAGACCACGAACCGATAGGGTAATCATTGACCTGTTCCTGATAAGAGTGATGAAAGATCTATCCGTGCATCCCTGTACGGATATTGCCCGTTGGTTCGCGGAAATGACAGGATGCCAAATTGAATGGCAACGGGTGAAAAAAAGGTTTACAGGGGGACTACGTTGTCAGCCTGCGGACCTTTCTTACCCTCAACCTCAGTAAACTCCACCTTTTGACCGTCTTCTAAGGAACGGTGTCCTTCACCTGCGATGGCGCGAAAATGGACGAAAAGATCCTTGCCGTTCTCACGCTCGATAAAACCATAACCTTTACCGCTGTCGAACCATTTTACGGTTCCTGTCTGTCTTTCTGACATCTGTCAAATACCTCAATAAATTTCACTTACGTCCATCTCATAGGATAGACCTTATCCACGAATCTTAGCAGACGCTATGCTGCTCGATTCGGTGACATCTGTAAGGAGGCAGCGAATATGAGGCGCAATAGGCAGGGCATAGATCGCGGAGTGTGCCCACAATACTTCCCCCGCTAGCGAAATGCAAACGCTATCATATCCCTCTGCCACTGGTACAACTGGCAAGTCAGCTTCGGGGTTTTCAAAGTAACCCTGCTATCAACTCTAACTCGTTAATAAATAAGAAAATTATTTATCAACACCAGAACCGCACCGGGGCAGTGAAGGGGACTGCCAACCTGGCCAAACAGCTGCATGCGGAAGTCAGCCCCCAAGCAGTGCAGCTACCTCCTTGCCCCGATTTTTCCGTGAACGTCGGTGTGTCGAGCGGGATTCACCCTCACTATGCTGACGCTGCTTATGTTTGTGCGATGCCTTTGTGTCCGACTGCTTCGCACTATTCTTGGAATTAGCCGACTGCGTGGTG
>NATW01000031.1 GCA_003094555.1 gamma proteobacterium symbiont of Ctena orbiculata | reverse complement strand
GGGGGGGACCCGGCATATTTCAAACACGGATACATTAGGGGAATTCTATCCATTTGTATCGGGATAAAAAACCCGTGGCAATCCAAGCTTACCCACCTTGGACCAATCCTGATTGAAGAAGTTGTCTACCCAGTTCTGTCCCGACACCTAGACGCTAACCGGTGACAGACCAGGCTCTTGTCGCAAAGCATCTTGCACCAGGCCCCGCCGGGGAGTGATACCTATAGCACGGAATAAACCTTGCCAAAATCAGCGACATTAAGGGAATTAAATGGCTAAAACAACACTCATGTGACATAAAATCACTTGATTACCCAAAACTTAGGTTATTATTTAAGTTCGCAACCCGGCAGATTCAGCGTGATAGAAGCAGACCACATACACGACCTAAACCAAAGGGTCTCACTCCTTGAAGAACATATCGGTTTCAAATTGGAACCGATTCTTCACTACGCCCTGAGAGCAAGGGACAACTATACCCTTGAACATTCCAATCGGGTCGTGACCCTTTCAGAAGTGATCGGTAAACATCTCAATCTGCAAAAGCGCGAGATGGAAGTGCTCTCACTGGCTGCAAGTTTTCACGACATCGGCAAGATTGGCATACCCGATAACATCCTGCTCAAACCCGGCACCCTTACCAGGGAAGAGTACGAAGGGATCAAGGTACACTCTACCATCGGCGCGAATATGTTACGCACCCTGGCCAATCCACTCCTCGATGAGGTTGCCGTGGGTGTCCTGCACCATCATGAACAGTGGGACGGAAAGGGTTATCCCGATGGCCTGAAAGGCGAGGAGATTCCCATCGTATCTCGCATCATTGCCGTCGTGGACGCCTATGACGCCATGACTACGACCCGCAGCTACAGGCGGGAAATGAGCAAGATTGAGGCGTTGAAAATGATCGAATCGGAGAGCGGAAAGCAATTCTGCCCCAAGGCGGTCGAAGTTGTATTGGATATCTGCAGATCGGGTAAATTCAGCTGGTTTAAATAGACCCCCTGACTTGATACACACCTATTTTTCCATCTGTTCCTCGCAATAGGCCTTTGCCTGCATATTCGCAGCCACCGGATCGATTCCATTTTCAATGAACTCCTCGGTCATCTGCCTGCGGCAACCTTGATAGTTGAAGAGTTCCACCTCGACGGGGTCCGAGCAACCAGCAACAGATACCACCAGGACCAGAAAAACCTGCTTCATCCCGCGCTTCCTGCTTGTTGAAGATTGCGTTGCAGCCAATACTCGAACAGGGCGATATGCCACAGCTTGCTACCACGGATTCGCGTGTGGTGCAGCTCCGGCGCCGCCATCAGCATATCGATATATGACTGCTGAAAGATCCCCCTTTGCCTTGCCTCCTGACTATCGAGTATGTCGCGCATGAAGGCGAGAAATTCGCCCCGCACATATTTTAATGCTGGCATCGGGAAATAACCCTTGGGGCGGTCGATTACCGCGTTCGGCAGGATACCCCTGGCCATTGCCTTGAGGGGATATTTGCCACCCTCCCGCAGTTTCAGCTCGGGTGGACAGCGGGCCGCCAGTTCGACCAGATGATGGTCGAGAAAGGGCACCCTCGCCTCCAGGCCCCAGGCCATGGTCATATTATCCACCCGCTTGACCGGATCATCGACGATCAACATGGTCTGATCCATATGCAATACGGCGTCGATCAATGTCTCCGCCTCGGACTCCCCAAGGCGTTCGGCTATCAGTTCGCGGGTATGGTCGGCCCCGGCATACACCCCCATGACCATGCGCAGATATTCATCATGATCCCGATCGAAATAGTGTTTGGCGAATCTCTCCACCGCTTCACCCTCATGCTCCTGCATGATGCGTGAATACCAGAAGTAGCCCCCAAACACCTCATCAGCCCCCTGTCCGGACTGCACCACCTTGATCTGACGGGAGACCTGTTCACCCAGCAGATAGAAGGCCACCGCATCCTGACCGAACATCGGCTCGGCCATGTTGTCCACCGCTTCAGGCAACCGATTCAGCACCTCACTGTTGGGCACCAGAAATTTGTGATGCTGGGTGTGGTATCGCTCCGCCACAGGATCGGAGTATTCGAATTCATTGCCCTTCTCTTCCGGTTGATCCTCGAAGCCCACCGAAAAGGTCCGCAAATCCGTCACCCCCGCCTCAGCCAGCAGCGCCACCAACAGACTCGAATCGAGCCCCCCGGATAGCAGCACCCCTACGGGTACGTCGGCTATCTCATTGCGCTTGCGCACCGCTTCACGAAGTGAATCATGAATCGCCTCCATCCACTCCCGCTCCGAGAGCGGCATCTCAGGACGGGTGGCAGGGTAACTCCAATAGGTGCGTATACGCTCAGTACCATTGGCTTCGATAACCATGCAGTGACCTGGCGCCAGCTTACGTATGCCACGTAAAATGGTCAGTGGTGCCGGCACCACCCCGTGCAGGGTGAACTGGTGGTGCAAGGCAACGGGATCAATAGCGGTGTCAACCCCACCCGCCGCAAGCAGCGCTTGGGTGTTGGATGCAAAACGAAAACGCCTGCTGTCCTGGGTGTAGTAGAGGGGTTTGATGCCAAAACGATCCCTGGCCAGAAACAGGCGTTGCCGCCGACAATCCCACACCGCGAAAGCAAACATGCCATGCAGATGGTCGACACAATCCTCGCCCCAGGCGTGGAAGGCCTTGAGGATCACCTCTGTGTCGCCGCTGGAAAAAAAATGGTATCCAAGTCCCTGCAGGGTCCCGCGGAGCTCCTTGTAGTTATAGATAGCGCCGTTGAATACCAGCGCCAGATTCAACGCCTGGTCCAGCATCGGTTGATGGGCGTGTTCTGACAGATCGATGATGGACAGCCGTCGGTGACCGAAACCCAATGCACCATCACTGTAACTCCCACCATGGTCGGGACCACGCTGGCGCAGGCGCTCATTCATTCTCTCGATCGCCGCCAGATCGGCCGGCGCACCATCGAAACGCAGTTCTCCACAAAGTCCGCACATAATATAATCCAGGGTTTTATCTCTCTTCCGAGCCTACACCAAGCCATTTTTTATGTCATGCCGAAACATTTCAGACACAGAGAATCGGCTTGGCCATATAAGCCGTTTGCTCTATAGTCACGGCAACCTCACTACAACCGATTATGACCCAGTAGAGACGGTAAACGCTGACAGACAGGCAAAAGGAAAGGATAATGTCACGGATGACTGAAACCTTAGCGACAATCCCCGACTTGACCCATGCACGGGAAGTGCTGCGGCATACCTTTGGCTACAGCGACTTTCGTGCCCCCCAAGACCGGATCATCAGTCACCTGATCGGGGGTGGTGACGCCCTGGTATTGATGCCCACCGGTGGCGGCAAATCTCTCTGCTACCAGATTCCGGCGATCGTGAGAGAGGGTACCGGCATCGTTATCTCGCCACTGATCGCGTTGATGCAGGACCAGGTCAGCAGCCTGCGCCAATTGGGGGTTCGCGCCGCTTGCCTCAATTCGGCATTGACCCCTGAGGAGGCCGGGCAGGTGGAACAGCAACTGCTGCTGGAGAAACTCGACCTCCTCTACATCGCCCCCGAACGACTGCTGAAACCCAGGACCCTAGAACTGCTCCGGCAGACGCGGATCTCACTGTTCGCTATCGATGAAGCTCATTGCGTCTCCCAATGGGGCCACGACTTTCGCCCTGAATATATGCAGCTTTCACTACTACACGAACGTTTCCCCGAAACCCCCAGGATCGCGCTTACCGCCACCGCGGACAAACCGACCCGCAGAGAAATAGTGCAACGCCTCTCACTGCAGCAGGCCGGAGAATTCATCGCCGGCTTCGATAGGCCCAATATCCGTTACCAGATCAGCGAAAACAACGGCAATGCCAAACAACGCCTGCTGCAATTTATCCGCCAAGAACACCCGCGTGAGTCCGGTATCGTCTACTGCCTTTCACGCAAACGCGTGGATGAGATCGCCAGCTGGCTGCAAGCCAACGAAATCGATGCCCTGCCATACCATGCGGGTCTGGATACCCAGACCCGTCAACACCACCAATCCCGATTCCTGCGCGATGAAGGCGTGGTGATCGTCGCCACCATCGCCTTCGGTATGGGTATAGATAAACCCGACGTCAGATTTGTCGCTCATCTGAACCTGCCGAAGAGTATCGAGGCCTACTATCAGGAGACAGGGCGTGCCGGCCGCGATGGACAGGCCGCGGATGCCTGGATGATCTATGGATTGCAGGATGTTATCACCCTGCGACAGATGCAGGTCGCCTCCGATGCGGATGAACAGCATAAACGGGTTGAACGCCATAAACTCGATGCCATGCTGGCATTCTGCGAAATCACCAGCTGCCGTCGACAGAGACTCCTCGACTATTTCGATGACCATCTTGAACAGCCCTGCGGCAATTGTGACACCTGTCTGCAACCACCGGAAACCTGGGATGCCACCACCGCCTCACAGATGGCCCTCTCCTGCGTCCATCGAACCGGCCAACGCTTTGGTGTAAACCACCTGATCGATGTCCTGCTCGGTAAGGAGAACGATCGTATATTGAAATTCGGCCACCATCAGGTCAGCACCTATGGCATCGGAATCGATCACAGCGCCGCGCAATGGCGCACCGTGTATCGCCAGCTGATTGCACATGGCCTGTTGAGCGTGGACCTGGAGGGTTATGGCGGTCTTCGTCTAACCCAGGCAAGCAGGCCGGTGCTACGGGGCGAAACCCAATTGATGTTGCGTAAGGCGCGAAAAAGGAAAGCCAAGGAGCGAGGCGAGCGACCCCACGTCTTGGAACTCAGCGATAGCAACCGACCTTTGTGGCAGGCCTTGAAAAGCCTTCGCCTTGAGCTCGCTCAGACACAAGGAGTGCCGGCGTATGTGATATTCCACGATGCGACCCTGATGGAAATGGCGCAAAAAAGGCCCAGGGACAAACAGCAGCTGGCAACCATATCAGGTGTCGGTGATCGTAAACTGGAACGCTACGGGGATGCCTTCTTATCGGTATTGAAGAGCAACCTGGAGAGTGAACAGGACCTACCTGCGGATGGGATGAATTAACTTGAGCAATACAGTCAGATAGGGCCAACCTTTGTCTATAATGTGTAACTAGTTCTCATTTCTAGATGAAACCATTGATAGATAGATTAAAACCATAGTTTTTTTAATACTATTGCAGGTGCAAAGAAAATGGCAGGCGCACAAAAAAAAGAATTTAAGTCCCACCATCAACTTGAGGTGCATGCATGATGGATCCAAAAACCCTTGTTAAAGACCTTGACCAGCTGGTTTCCTTGCCCGATGTCTGCATTCGGGTGAATCATCTGATGGGGTCCGGCAACTACTCTTCTGCACAAGTTGCCGAGATCATTAGTCAAGATGCTGATATCTCTGCCCGACTCCTACGCGTGGTCAACAGTTCGTTTTACGGTCTACCCACAAAGATTGAGACCCTCTCCCGTGCTATCACCATTGTTGGCGCAGATGACCTACGTAATCTTGTCATGGCAGCCACCGCCATGCGAACCTTCACCGGTATCCCTAAACAGCTGGTCGATATGACCGAATATTGGCAACATTCAGTGACCACCGGTGTCATGGCCCAATCCCTGGCCAAGTACAGCAATGTACTGCACAGTGAACGGCTTTTCGTAATGGGGCTGTTGCACGATATCGGACGCCTGGTGATTTACCTCACATTAGCGGAAAAGGCTACCGACGTACTCTATATAACAGGTGGTGATAACTGGATACTGCCGCAAACCGAATCCGAGGTGATAGGTTTCACCCATCTGGACGTTGGTGCTGAACTCATGCGCTCATGGGGCCTGCCAGAAAGTTTCGCGGCAGTGGCCGGTTACAATAATCGCCCCCAGGAGGCAGGGGATTATCAACTCGAGACATCCCTGGTGCATATTGCCAAGGCGATTGCCAATGGTGAGATGGTCGGACTGAATATCCAAGAGATGCTGTGGGCAATCGATCCGTTCGCCTGGCAGATGACAGGACTGACTCCTGACGTTGTCTCTCCCATGATTGACGAAATGGTAGCAAAAAGTGATGAGGCGTTGAGCTTGATTACCCCCCAGTACAAGCAAGCGTTCGCTTAAAGCCTAAATCGAACTCTGTAAATTCGGAGCTGACCCGATTGCGCTCCCAAGAGAGCGCGAAGCCGGGTGTTGGCTTAAGAATGCCCATGCATTTTGCCGTGCCTCATGGTGAAACCAGGAGGCGGGCAACACAATCCCCTCTATCCATGCAATGACAATTATCAATCGCTCAGGGTAGCGCTCAATCAATTGATCTACATCAAACCCGCAGAAAAATTTTGTAGACATCGGATCCCAATGGTTGGATATTTCCCAACCCTAGCCGCATTAATGCATGCATAAGGCGAATTAATCGACTACCGGTTACTGAACTGCCAGGTCGCATAGGAAATCAATCAGGAGCATGAGAATGGATTGGTATATCCCAAGCCTACCCCAAATCGCGCAAGGAAGAGCTCAAGCCAATGCATGAAACCACTTGGCAACTCCTACCCAGGGAGTTGGACGATGATAAAAGATTCAAACAGGCACTGCTCGATGTTCATCATGAAATCTATGACGAATATTTCCACGATGATCCACTGATCAACAATAGACTGGGTTTCCATCTGCATGCATACCGACGTACCAGCGGCTGGCGGGTGGTACTGATCCTAACCCCGTGGATGCTGTCACGCCTGCTGTTTCCTGAAAATGACCCTCATATCGTCATCCCGGAAGGCTGGAGCGGAGAAGAACGATGCGGTACGGACTACCAGGTACTGGGGCCATCCCTGCGTCTTGGCTGGAGCGGCAACTATATGCAATCCCATCTCAATTTTCATTCCAGACTTGGACACTATTTGCTGCAACCGATTCTGATGAACATGCAAAACTACGACTCGCCAAAACAGGCATTTAAGGCCTGGAACGGCGCCATCAACACCCGGGATAAAAGCATGCAGCGAATACGCCGCGACTGTCCCTGGCAGGAGGAGGTCTCGCGCCTGGAGTTTCTACAGAAACATCCGGGCTAGGACTGTTAATCCCTATCCACTGTGGAACATATCTGTTGAGTAGGCAACCTAGCCTGATCGTGATTAAACTCATGCCGCGCCTGACGGATGATCAGGCTGGCCGAATGCAGGAACAGCAGCGACATCAGGAATGCCACCAACAGATCGGGCCAATGGCTTTGGCTGATAAATACCAGCCCGGCCGCCCCCAATACCGCTAGGTTTCCAATCGCATCGTTACGACTGCACAGCCATACCGAACGCACATTGGCATCGCCGTCACGATACTTGAGTAGCAACAATACACTGACCATATTGGCACTGAAGGCCATCAGTGCCACCGAACCCATGATGATCTCATTGGGAACACCGAGCACCAGCACCCGGTAGAAGGTCGACCCCAGCACCCAGAGTCCCATACAAACCAGGGTCACTCCCTTGAACATCGCCGCGGCGGCCCGCCAACGCATGGAGTGACCGATGGCAAGCAGGGTGATTGCATAGGTCAGGGAATCGCCGAGAAAATCGAGTGCATCGGCACGCAGGGCCATGGAATTCGACACCAGGCTGGCACCTATCTCGACAATGAACATGGTGGCATTGATGGCGATAACCAACCAGAGGATCCGCTTGTAGCTTTGCGAAACCCCATCAAACTTTATGTCAT
>NATW01000030.1 GCA_003094555.1 gamma proteobacterium symbiont of Ctena orbiculata | reverse complement strand
GTTTATTTGCGGACTTATAATTCCTTCCGTCCACTACCGCAATCCCAGAGAGTATTTCAGGCTGGCAATTGAGCAGGTCCCTGGTCAGATTGTCCGGGTCGCGCACAACATCGGGTTCGATACGCGAGGGATTCAGCGTTTCCTGGTGGATAATGCTTGCAGGCCCCTTGGAAAGAAAAAGTATCTGGTCGGCCAGTTCCACTGCCTCATTGAGGTTGTGAGTTACCAGTACCACAGCGCTTGAGTGATCACGCCAGAGATCGAGCACCAACTCCCGCAATGATGCAGCCGTCGGCGCATCCAGGGATGAGAAGGGCTCGTCGAGCAACAGTATATCCGGTTTTATAGCCATCGCTCTTGCCAGTGCAACGCGCCGCTGCATGCCTCCCGAAAGTTGACCGGGAAAGGCATCCGCCCTTTCGTTGAGCTCTATCCTGTGCAGCAGGTGATCGATCCACGAACTGTCGTCATTGGCATCCTTCATCACAAGTTCGATGTTTTCTCTTACCGACAACCAGGGCATCAACCTTGGATCCTGGAATACATAGCTTACACAACCCGGCCCACCATCGACCCACTCCAGGCTGCCGTTAAACTCCGCATCCAGTCCGCTGAGTATATTGAGCAAGGTGCTCTTACCAGCACCTGAAGGCCCCACCAGGCTGATGAAGGCATCGGACAATATCTCGAACTCCAGATTTTGGATAACCGACATCTCGCCGAAAGACTTATCCTTGATCTTCACCCTGCAACCGTTCACGACCGCCACCGAGTCAAATGGTTCTCCAGGGGGCGCATCAGCAACGATTCGATACTATAGATCACAAACACAAATGCCAGGGTATAGGCGAGGATACTGGTAATATCGAAGAACTGAAAAAACGTATTCAACTGAAAACCAACCCCGTCACTGCGCCCAAGCAGCTCGACGACCAGGACAATTTTCCAGATAAGCGAGAGCCCCGATCTGGCGGCTGCCATCAGATAGGGATAGAGTTGGGGCAGATAGATATGAATCAGTCTTCGCAACAGAGGCACCCTGAACACCTCGCCAACCTGAAGTAGTTGGTGGTCTATCGCCCGCACGCCTTCGCGCACCGTCACCGCCACCAGCGGCATCTTGTTGATCGCCACCGCAGCCACCGCCGCTGCTTCGACCAGCCCGAACCAGACATAGCAGAGGATAATGACAACCAGGGCCGGTATGTTTAATCCCATGATGAGTACACCATCCAAAATGGTATCGATCAAGGGAAAACGTCCCATGAGAAATCCAACCAGGATGCCCGCCAGCATGGCGATGGTGAATGCCAGAATCACCCGTCGCAGGGTGACGGCGATACTGACCAGCAAATCACCCTCGGTCAAGTGGGACCAGAGGGACTGCAGCACCGCCAGTGGACCCGGCAGCTGATTGCTCTCCAGCAGATAAGCCGCGATCTGCCAGATACACAGGAAAACAGAGAGAAAAAGCCACCTTCCCCAGTTACTGCCTTGCAACATCGTTTTTGATCAACTCCTCGGTGTCCAGCACCTGCCAGAAAGTTCCGGCCTGCAACAGGGTCGCCTCACCAACCAGTTTCTTACCACCCTCCCTGGCCAACACCTCAAAAACCTTAGATGCAACCTTCATTCCATTTTTCTTCAAACCATAGGGTATCCCTTCTCTATAGCCCCGTTTCAGGTTGTCGAGGGTGGCGCTGTCCTTTGCCTTGGTCAACGGTGCGATTGTCTCCCATTCCTCTTCGCTCTCGTGCAAAATCCGCTTCGCAGCATATGAAGCCTTCAACAGACCCACAATCAATTGTCGGTTTTTCTCTGCCCACTCGGAAGAGAAGACCCAGCCCAGCATGGGGACGGGCTCCCTGATCTCCAGGCCATCGAGCATCGACCTGACATCGACAAGCGGCAGCATCCCCGCAGCCTCCCGACGCGCACCGTAGTGCTAGAAGTTCAATACAGCGGGCAGGTCGCCCTTGAGCATGAGCTGATTGAGCAGCGGCGGCGCAGCAAATGCGGGTTCTACGGCAGTGGCGATATCCAACCCCTGTTTGCGGCCGAAGGCCTGTAACAGGAGCCAGCTTTTGTCCACCGGTCCACCGGCCACGCCCAGTTTGAGATTCTTCAGATCGGATAACTGCTGAACCGCGGAATCGGGACGTACATAGAGACCGCCTACGGTGAGGGAGTAGGGAAAGAAGGTGTAATCCTTTCCTGCCGCACGCTGTCTGTTGACCCAGATCCAATCACTGACGATCACATCCACCGCACCACCCTGCAGGGCGATACTGTTTGCACTCTTCGAACTCAAGGGAACAATCTTGATCGCAAACCCGTACTCGCTGTCGAGTTGATGACGAAGTATTACATCCATCTCCCAGTTCACTGGGCCGAATTGGAGCACACCGACACGCAATTGAGCCATGGCGTGCGCAGGGATACATACAATACAGAGGAGCAAACAAGTGATAAT
>NATW01000029.1 GCA_003094555.1 gamma proteobacterium symbiont of Ctena orbiculata | reverse complement strand
CCCTTCTCCACCATCTCCCGCATCGCCATCTGAAAACCGCCCAGGGAGGTGGCATCCACCGCCATCATTGTGTGGCCGCGCAGATCCTCCAGGGTATTGATCTCCGGGTGATCCTTGCGGGTGAAGATGACGCCGCCGAAGATCTTGTAGGGCACATCGTTGCGCCGATTGTAGAGAGTCGCGATTCGGGAGACACGATATTTGACTTCGAGATTGACGTAGATACCGGGATTGACCAGAACAAAATCGATCTTTCCCTGCTCCACCGCGGGATTGACTTCATCGAACTTCAACGGCTGGATAACGAACTTGTGCGTCGGTATATGGTAGGTGAGGAAATGAGCCGTGGGACTCCACGCCCTCAAGGTGGCCTTATCGCCACGATGACTCAACACACCGATTCGCACCACTTCCTCTTCGGCCTGCAGCGGCGCGATGTTGAGTGACAGAAGAACCAGAATATACAGCCATAATTTGTGGTTTAACTGAAGTGTTGCCATGCAGTGAGGGTATGTGAATTCCCTTTCGCTGACAAGAAACATATGTGGAAGTCTTATAGGCGAGGAGATAGTGCTCGGACCATTGCCCAGCTGTTATCGTTCCAACCGTTCCGCAAGGGTTTTTAATCGCCCCAGGATTGACCGACGGTTCTCCTCTTCCCGCACCGCCTGCTCATATTCGATCGCCTGTTGCAACTCCTGGTCTCGGCGACGGGAGTCATCCTCAAGCTTTTTACGAATCGCATCTTTGTGACTCTCATCGATATCGAGGTCGTAAAGATCGGCTCGTTTCCGCAACAGGAAATGACCCAGATTATCCAGCCAAGCCTCATTCACCATCTCGGGCTGAACCATGCTTTTATCGAGCCTGAAACCATTGAAGTTTGAGATATAGAGCTTGATTACACCAATATCCAGATCAGCTTGAAATAGGAAACTGACCTTGATTTCCGTTTGGAGTTGAAAGTTAAGTCCGATGATACGTTGCTCATAATCCCTTACGGGCCATTCCGAGTAACGCATTTTCTGCGCTTCGAGAAAACTGCGGGTCTCATCTGCCTTGGACTTAGGCATAACCGCATATTCTGCCTCGTTGTCAGCGGTACAACTAAACCTGATACGTACCGATTTAGGATTATCCGAACTGTCTGCATTCACCACATAGCTGTTGTGGCGCAGATCTGTGACTACGCCTATTCCTGGCAGGGTATAGGCGTGCCTTACCTCATAGTCGAGAATCTTCAACTGCTCTGTGAGTTCTGAAAGATAGTGTAGTATCGATAGCATGGGTTGCCTGAATCGCTCTGCATAGAGCGCCTCACGTTGCAACCTCTCCTGATTCCCACTATCAGCATCCTTTACCCGCTGCGCCTTCCTTTTCAAATCATCCAATAATGTCATGAGAATTTATTTCCTATCAACCTCCATTTGTCAGCATAGATTCTATGGATAACCAGTAGCCTTGCCAAATCTTTTTCATCCTCGCCTATATAGCGTAGAGAGCGGCTATCTCCTCTTTCCATAGCGTATCGTCGATCGTCTCCAAGACCATCGGTATATCTTCGAATCTTGAATCGTGCATGATATAGCGAAACACCTCCCAACCCAGCTTACCCTGACCTAAACTATGGTGGCGATCGACCCTGGCACCCAGGTCCGGCTTACTGTCGTTGAGGTGCATAGCGCGTAAATATTGGAAACCCACAACCCGTTCGAATTCGGCGAATGTCGTATCACAGGCTGATTCAGTTCTTAGGTCGTATCCGGCTACAAAGGTATGACAGGTATCGAGACAGACACCGACCCGGCTCTTATCCTCGACTGCATCGATGATCGCCGCCAGGTGTTCGAATCTGTACCCCAGGGTACTCCCCTGACCTGCCGTATTTTCGATCACCGCAGTTATCCCCTGGGTCTGACCCAGTACCTGGTTAATCGATTCGGCAACCCGTTGCAGGCTCTCCTCCTCACTAATTTTCCTCAGTGTCGCGCCTGGATGAAAGTTGAGCAGTGACAGGCCAAGCTGTTCACAACGCTGCATCTCATCCAGGAAGGCCGTTCTCGATTTATCCAGGCCCTCCTCTTCGGGATGTCCCAGGTTGATAAGGTAGCTGTCATGGGGCAGTACATGCTCGGCAGCGATAGCCGCTCGATCGAGATTCTCCCTAAAGGCCAGAATTGATTTGTCAGTCAAGGGTTTGGCATGCCACTGGCGCTGGTTTTTGGTAAACAGGGCAAATGCCTTGGCACCGATCTCCTGCGCATTTAACGGTGCATTTTGCACTCCACCGGAAGCACTGACATGGGCACCGACATATTTCATAGCGATATACCTTTATTTTTCAGTAACACGGACGACGGTCATGGTGCGGCTTGCCGCAGCGTATAAACCGGTCAAAACTGCTCAGACAGCAACAGCTTCATGGCGAGTATGCAGAAGATCACTGCTGCGACACGATGCATGGTGCGCTGCGCCACATCGGAGCGCTTGAGCCAGGGACTGATGATCCCCGCCAATTCCGCAATAGCGCCAAAAACCAGCAGTGTAGCGAGAATAAAAATAAAGCCAAAACTGATCATCTGCAACACTATTGGAGCGGCACCAGGCAGGGTGAACTGAGGCAGCAGGGCAAGAAAGAAGAGCGAGACCTTGGGATTGGTTACATTCATGATAATTCCCCGCCGATAGATCGACCAGGGCGAAAGCCTTGCCTGATCCTGCAGCGGCAAATCACTGTTGGATCGCTGAATGAAGCACCAGGCCAAATAGAACAGATAGGCGGCGCCAACCATTTTCAGCAGGTTGAACGCCATTTCGGATGTCTGAAAGAGTGCCGCGACACCCAGGGAAACCGCGGCAGTGTGGACCAGCAGTCCGGTGCAAAAGCCCAGGGTCGCATACCATCCCGTCACTCTTCCGTGGAGTGCTGAATGGGTTAGAACAAACAGATTATCAGGCCCGGGGACAAGTGCCAGAACAACCGCCGTGGCAAACAATGCTAGTAGGTTTTGCAGCATCATAGATCAATATGAAGGTTTGACACTTTGCAGAAACAGACGCCTGGCATCAACCCCTATATCCGGCTGATTGAAAAATATCCCATCCACACCTCGCTCGAAAAGTTGCATGGCCTGGCTTTTCAACCTCTCCCGCCAAGCGCTATTTCGTGATTGGGTAGAGGAGACTGCTTCACACAATGGATAGGCATGCACCTGCATGTCACACTTGTGCGCATGGTCAATAATAGAGGAATCTACCAGCATAGTATTTGATATCAGGTTATCGATCCACATGGCAATCCCGGCTGCATAGTGTTGAGCCATCCAATCGATTGCATCCGGTAGTGAGAGTGCCTGATAACCTCGCTGAGTCAACCCCTCTACAATCTCGGGGAGTTCAGCATAATATTGCTCGAGATTGTCTCTTCGATTGCGATGGTAGATAAAATCATAGGGTATGGAGAAATTACCTTCAGGGAGTATCAACTCCCCTGCTATATTTCCCAGCAGTTGGATCAACGGAAGCTCAACCCCATAATCGGGCATGATCCGATCATGCAGTTCTATCAGGTTGGCAACCTCAAAAGATTGAATAAAGATACGCTCGGGTGATGTAAACGACTCTTGCTGCAGTACTTCAATCAACATCCGGCCAATCGATTTCCGGATAGGCGTTCCGTCAAGATAGTGCCCATCCATTGCGTAGTAGGTCGGTAACTTTGTCTCCACATAGATACCGATCTTCAAGCCACTCTTATTCTCCTCATCCCTGACTAATGTGAGGATCTCTTCAAGGGTGGGAATTGGCAACGGTCCTGGGTCTGAATCTGACAACCGGTAACTATCGGCTTGATTACAAACACAGGCCAGGCGTTTTATCTCCGCAAGTTCGAAGTCTTCACAAAACCACCCTTGTCGCTGCATCCCGTCAACCAGCTTGGTGGTATAACGATCGGCATACTCAGGATGCTGCGCAATATCGGTGGAGCAGCCCAACTCATTGTCATGGCGTGCAATAAGCCGACCATCCCGGGTCAAAACCAGATCGGGCTCGATGAAATCAGCGCCCATCCCGATCGCCAACCGATAGGATGCCAGGGTATGTTCCGGAAGATATCCGCATGCGCCACGGTGGCCGATGACCAGTGGTCTAAGTTCCTCTTTTGTTGCTAACCGCTTCATTAAATTGTTTCTGTGCAGCTCGTAATGAAAAAGGTGCTGGGCACTGAGGTGACATTTGGTTAACTCATCACAACCAGTGCGCATCTTTTATGACATTAGGTTATATTTGGTCGTTTATAAATGGATTGAGAAATTCAGGATTGCAAACATGGTGAAAAACCCACTCGCAGGCGCAAGCTATCTACTCAGGGGACTCGGTTTGCTGAACAAACCAGGTCTGCGCCCTTTTGTATTGATTCCGCTGACCATCAATATCATCGTCTTCAGCTTACTGATCTGGCTTGGTATCGATCAATTCGAACAGCTGATGAACCGTTTCCTTCCCGATGACGAGAGCTGGCTCGCCTGGCTGCGCTGGTTGTTGTGGCCACTGTTTGCCATCACCCTGGTATTGATTATCTTCTATACCTTTACCGTTATTGCCAACCTCATCGCCTCTCCCTTCAATGGGCTTCTGGCGGAAAAGGTGGAACTCTACCTGGGGGGCGAACTTCCGCATCAGCCAACCGGGGCGAAACAGATGGTCAAGGATGTGGTGCCTTCGCTGCTGTCGGAACTGCGCAAACTGCTCTATTTTCTCCTGCGTGCCATCCCCCTGTTGATACTTTTCCTGATACCCGGCATCAACATCCTGGCACCCTTTCTTTGGATGGCCTTCAGCGCCTGGTTTCTCGCCGTGGAGTATGGCGACTACCCGATGGCAAACCACAAGCTGGCCTTCAAACAGCAGCACACCCGCTTGAAACAGGCCCGTTTCTCATCCCTCACCTTCGGTGGTGGCTTGACCTTGATGATGATGATACCCATCCTCAACTTCGTTGCCATGCCGGCGGCCGTCGCCGGCGCCACCCTGTTCTGGCACGAACGCCTGCGGCATATCAAAGGTTGATTGATTTTTAGTCCGCAAATGAACGCGAATAAACGCAAATGTTATCTATTGCTTAACATGATTGGCACTTCGACGATTACCTATTGAGGGCCAGCAACACGTTGGAAACGTGATTAGCTTGGTTGTGCTCACTTAATTCCTATTTGCGTTGATTCGCGTTCATTTGCGGACTTAATTTCATTTTTCAGCTTGCGAGGAAGCCTCTGATGCGTTCAACCCCCTGTTGAAGACGCTCCAGGTCGGTGGTGTAGGCGAAGCGCAGGTGGGATTTTGGCTGATTGAAGCCGAAATCCAGGCCGGGAGTGACCGCCACACCCGCCTCATGCAGCAGCCGCTGGGCAAAGGCCTGGCTGTCGTCACACATGTCACCGCAACCCGCATAGAGATAGAAGGCCCCCTGGGGCGTTACCGGTATGGAGAATCCCAGCTCGCGCAAGGCCGGCAGCAAAAAGTCACGCCGTGCCCGGAAGGCTTGGCGACGTTGCTCCAGAATCTCCATCACTGCCGGCGAGAAGGCGCTCATAGCGGCATGTTGAGAGAGGGTCGGTGCCGAGAGGAAGATGTTCTGGGCCAGGCGATCGATAGCATCGATGAAGCTGTCGGGGGCAACCAACCAACCGAGTCGCCAACCGGTCATGCCGAAAAATTTTGAAAAGCTGTTGATGACGAACAGGTTGTCGGCAAACCGAAGCGCTGTACCCCCCACTTCGTCATAGACCAATCCCTGGTAAATCTCATCGACGATCAATACTCCACCCAAACGTTCCACCGTGGCGTGCAGCTTTCGCATCGCTTCATCGCCGATCAAGGTACCGGTCGGATTGGAGGGTGATGCCACCAACACCGCCTTGGTATCCTCACGCCAGGCCTGCTCCACCATCTCTGCTGTCAACTGGTAACCTGTCTCCGGACCCACATTCAGGGCCACAGGTATCCCATCCACCAACTCCACGAAGTGACGGTTGCAGGGATAACCGGGATCGGCAAGCAATACCGACTCGCCCGGATTGATCAGCACGCTCATGATCAGTTGCAGGGCACCGGAAGATCCGGGCGTGACCACCACCCGCTGCGGATCGATTTCGGTGGCATAGTGATCCCGGTAGTGATCGGCGATCGCCTGGCGCAGGGCCGGCAGGCCTCTCGCGGGGGTATAGTGGACATCCCCCGTCGCCAATGCAGCCTGTCCCGCGGCGACGACCGGCGCCGGTGTATCGAAATCGGGCTCACCGATCTCCATATGGATGATGGTGCGACCGTCTGCCTCCATGCGCCGGGCCTGGGCCAACAGATCCATTACGTAGAAGGGGGCGATGCGTTGCATGCGCCGGGCAATGGCGCTCATGGGTCAGATCTGCCATGCAGGGCCCGCAGCAAGCCAAGATCGACAAATCTATGCCCATCCGCCTCACCGGATCTCACCAGAAAGGGTTGGTCGGGCTCACCGAACTGATCCACCACCAGACTAGCCCCGCTAAAATCATCCTCAGCGGTATAACCGTTGGTGGTTACCAGAATCGAGTCGATGGCGGCATGGCTGGCGGATTGCACTCCATTGTGGGAGTCTTCGAAGGCGAGACAGGCACCCGCCTGCAGACCCATGCGCTGCATCGCCCAGAGATAGATGTCCGGCGCCGGTTTTTTTGCCGCCACGATATCCCCCGCAGCGATCACCTCGAACCAGCTCTCCGCGTCAGGGTCAAGACTGTGCTGCAGCAGGGCGCTGACATTGGCTGGTGTGGTGGTGGTAGCAATCGCCAGGCGCAGCCCCGCCTGCCGCGCTTCATGCAGCAGGCGCTTCACACCGCTGCGCATCGGTATCAGGCCCTGTGACAACATGCGGGTGTAGTGCTGCGTCTTACTGGCATGCAGTGCGGCTATAAATCCACCCAGATCATCCGGTCTTTGGTAATCTTGATTGTAGTGATCCAGATAGTGGCGGATTCGCTCTTTGCCACCGGTGACGGCCAGCAGTTTGCCATACAGCGCTACCGACCACTGCCAGTCCAATCCCGCCGCTTCAAAGGCCCTGTTGAAGGCCACCCGGTGCCCGTCACGCTCTGTATCGGCGAGGGTACCGTCCACATCAAATATCAATGCCTCTAATTCAGCCATTACTCCACCCTAAAAAACCAAAAAACTAAGGTATTCTCCAGCCGGGACGCTAGTTTAACTGCGCCAGTCAAACAATAAACGGTCGTTCTGAACCATTTGTCGGCGATGGCGTACAAGCTTACCTACAGGAGATTGACGTGCAAAGTGGCCTGAAAAGGTATAATCCACACAATTCCTGCCCTGAGGCAAGCATTATGTCTATATTGACCTTTATTTTCAGGCGATATGGACCAATCTTATAGATGGGAAGATGATTAACAATGCAGAGTCCAATTTGTTGTTTCGTTCTTTCCTTTCTGGTATAGATATGCGCCTTCACTGAAGAGGTACCATGAATGGCCCAGAAGAAAGCCAACACACAGGGGGCGAAATCCTTCGGAATCGAGCCCTATAAGTCCGCCAAGGGCGAAGAGTATATGAGTGATCCACAGGAGGCTCATTTCCGCT
>NATW01000028.1 GCA_003094555.1 gamma proteobacterium symbiont of Ctena orbiculata | reverse complement strand
GTAACTGATCTCCCAGACCTCGGGTATATCCTTCAGGGCGACGATGAAGCTTGAACGGGGATCCGCCGTATAGACGGCGCTGGCCCGGGAGGATTTGCCTTTCTCGTCAGCAACCGGAATCACCTTCAGCGGTTTGAGGTCTTCCGCATCCAGCACGACCAGGCTATGGGGCAGATAGTTGGCCACCATGACGAAGCGGCCGTCGTGGGAAACCGCCAGGTTGCGGGTATTGATGCCCGCTCTCACCTCGCTGGTATAGGTCAGGTTATAGATGTCGAACTTGCTGATCCAGCCGTCCCTGGATGCGAAATAGACATAGCGGCCGCCCTGCGCATATTTGGGTCCGCCATGGAGGGCGAAGCGGGTCGGGAAACGATGGATCGGTTTGAAGCTGTCGCCGTTGAGCAGGGTCGCATGATGGTCGCCGAGCTCCACCACCACGAACAGATTCTCGATATCGGCATCGAACCGGGGGCGATCCGGCAGCGTGCCCGGCTTGTGATGTTCGATGCGGCTGGCGGCGATCTGTTGCATACCCCATTGTGGTATGGCCTGCAGGGGTGTGTAGATGTAGTTGACCAGGGTTTCTATCTGGCTGTCGCTCAAGCGATCGCTGAACGGCGGCATCTGCGTGGCCGCACGGCCCTCGGCAATGGTCTTGTGCGCCTTCTTCGGTCGCAGGCGATGCAGATTCTCCGGCAACAGCGCCGGACCCTGTCCACCCAGCCTGTCCGCGCCGTGGCATTCGGCGCAATATTTAAGATAGAGTTTATGCTCGGTATCGGCGCGAGTTTGGTCGGCATACAGAAAGAGAAGTAGAAGAAATGGTACAAGCAAAGTCAGCAGGATCTCCCGCTTGAATTGTTTCGATAGCAATGAACCCATTGGCAAACCCTGTGCATTACTCATCGATCAGGTCTATCCGGTAGCTGGCGTGACATGAGACGCAGTTGGTCATCAACGCACCGAGCTGCTGCAGGCTGTGTCGTGTGTCCCCCAACTGTTCCGCATCCAGTGCCATTTGGTCAAAGCGTCGATGGGTATCCCGGCCCAGCTTCTTGAACCCGGCGGGCAATCGCTTGACCAGGGTGCCCGGCATGCCCTGTTGCTGAACCGCTCCCACTTGCCTGGCTGCATCCGCGATACCCTGAGAGTTCTCCCTCTCGGCGGCAATGAGAATCGCCTGTACCGCCTGCAGGAATCCCCGCATCTCCCTGAGTACCAGATCCCGTTCCTGCGCAGGCATCAGGATCGCGCTGCGATCGTCACTGGCAGGCGCCACCTCTCCCTGCCACAGAAACTTGTAAAGAAGAGCCATAACCACCAGCAACAACAGCGCTGACGTTATACAACAGCTTTTCATTTTCATGGGTGCCGGACCCTGCCTTTCAACCTGCCGCCGTCCGGATGGCCGGCAAGGGCTTGATCTCATCATCGCTGAGATAGCAACCCGGATCCTCCGCCCATGGATTGCCGGTGAGCCGCCAGGCGCGGGTGCGGCTGTTGCCGCCGCAGATCGAGCGATGGGTACAGTCGGCGCAACGTCCTTCCAATGGCCGTACTTTTTGTTTTAGGCCGGCCATCAGGGGTTCACGGGTGTCCATCCAGATCTCTGAAAAGCGCCGCTCTTTGACACTGCCGAGGGTATAGTCCCACCACATGGTGTCGGGATGCACACGGCCTTCGTTGTCGATATTGGCGATATTGACTCCGCTCGAATTACCGCCCCATCGGGAGATCATTCCCTGCAACCTGGGAAGGTGTTGCGGTAGATGACGTGCCGCCCATAACAACAGGTAGGCCCCGTCCGCATCGTTGTTGCCGGTCACAAACTCCCGTTTGCGTCCCTGTTGCACATCCTCCCAGCAAGTGGCGAAGAGGAGATCCATGGCCTCCCGGGTAATACGGTGATGTACGTCGTCATTGCGGTTTTTATAACCGCGCCCGGCATAGTTAAGATGGGAGAGATAGAATTTGTCGATGTCCTCGTCGTCCATCAGGCGCAACAGGTCGGGCAGTTCCGCCGCATTGTCCTGGGTCAGGGTGAATCTCAGGCCGACCTTGAGACCCGCATCCCTGCAGTACCTGATACCTCTGAGCGCCTCATCGAAGGCGCCCTGTTTGCGACGGAAGCGGTCGTGGGTATCGCGCATGCCGTCGATACTGATGCCGACATAGTCGTAGCCCACATTAGCAATATCGGCTATTGTCTCTTCGTTGATCAGGGTGCCGTTACTGGAGAGTCCCACATAGAAACCCATTGTCTTGGCCCGCTGCGAGATCTCGAAAATATCGGATCGCATTAAAGGCTCGCCACCTGAGAGAATCAAGACCGGAACCCCAAAGACCTTTAGGTCATCCATCACCTCGAACACCGCGGCGGTATCCAGTTCACCCGGAAAATCCTTGTCTGCCGATGTGGCATAACAGTGGCGGCAGGTCAGGTTGCAGCGTCTTACCAGGTTCCAGATGACAACCGGACCGGATGGCTTTGCCGCCGGTCGGACGGCTCGAGCTGGTCGATTCAGGGTGTGCAGGTAACGACTGATGCGAAACATAATCTAATCCTAAATGGCAAGCCGCATGCCGGTCTTTTTCAGCACGGCAGAACTGAAAAGCACCTCATGGCCCTGGTTGCATTCACTCAGCTCATGACTCAATTCGTTGACCTTGTCTATGACGTCGCCACGATCCCGGCCATGTACCATGGCGAACAGGTTGTAGGGCCAATCCGGCAGATGACGCGGCCTGGCATAACAGTGGCTGACAAAGTCCATGGCGCCGATTCGCTCACCCGCCTCCTGAAGCCGATCATCCGGGATATTCCATACCGTCATACCGTTACCCTTAAAGCCGAGACGGTAGTGGTTGGGTACCAGGCCAAGGCGGCGAATAATGCCGGATCTCAACATCCTGTGCAGCCGCTCGACCACTTCGCTTGGCCAGCAACCGATACGCCAGGCCAGGGCCTCACAGGGGTCGTATGTGAGTGGCAGGCCCTGCTGCGTCTCAGCGATGATCCTGCGATCGAGATCGTCCAGGGGCATGGTCTCATCCGGCTCTACGGAGGTGATTGAACGGGTGTTAAGGCTGCCGTCACTACCCATCTCGAACCAAAGGCCGAGATAGAACTCCTGCTCCTTGGGAAATGCGAATACCTGCAGATTGGTCTCCGTTTCAATCTGTGTGAGGGCCGCCTGCATCGCCTCCCCGGAATCGGTTGCCAACACGAACCACATGTTGAGCCAATGGTCCCGCCGATAGTTATGGGCAACTGCCGCAAGCGCATTGACCTGCTCCGCCACCTTGTCGAAATACCCATCGGGCACCGACATGGCCGCAAGGACCAAACTCCCCCCGAGGCGCTCAGCGTTATACAGCGGGCCGAAGCGGGAGAGCCAGCCCCTCTCCAGTAACCGCTGTACCGACTGGAAAACCGTTTCTTCATTGCTCCCGAGTTCCTCGGCCATCTGGCGGAAGGGTCTCTCTGCAAAGGCCACATCGCCTTGGAAGCGGTTGATAAGATGTCGCTCGAGTGGATTGAGTGTCTGCTGCATACCCCTATCGCCTCCTAAGAGAGACCAACGCTAAGTTGAGTGGATTGTTTCCCGGGCAAGTCAGGCTCATCGATATATTGCGCACCGCGCTGTTTGAACTGACGCAGGCTGAACAGGACATCATGGGTTATCCATCCCAGATCGCACTCCTCGATCAGCCGATCCAGGTTGCGCAGAACCCCTTCCCTGTCCCTGCCGTGAATCATGCAGAAGAGGTTATAGGGCCAGCGGCCAGGGCGGCGTGGTCGACGATAACAAAGGGTGACACAGGATTGCCTGCCCAGCAGTTGTCCTACCTCGGAAATGCGTTCATCCGGCACATCCCAGACCACCATGGCGTTGGCGCGATAACCGAGTTCCCGATGGCGCACGACGACACCGAGTCGCCGCATATCACCTGTTTCCAGCAGCCGTTCGAGACGCCTGATCACATCCGTTTCCGAGATACCCAGGATAGCGGCAATATAGGCATAGGGATCCTTAACCAGCGGCAATCCACCCTGAATGGCATGCACCAGGCAGAGATCCACCGGGTCGGGCTGTACTCTTTTCCTCAACTCCATTGCAGTGGGAATCCCAGATTGATGTAGAAGTCTTCGATCATCGGCAGGTCGATCACCTCCAGGCCTGATCGCTTTTCAATCTCCCGCAGTACACGGTCCAACCCTGCTCTATCCGCCGCCGTGACCACGAACCAGAGGTTCAGCTGGTGCTCCCGTTCATAGTTGTGGTTGACTTCAGCATAGCTGCTGACAATATCAGCGACACTCTCCAACCGCTGCGCGGGCACTTCCATGGCGGCCAGGGTGCTGGCTCCCACTCGATTTGGGCGGAATACCGGCCCCACCCGACTGATCAGTCGATGTGACTGCAGGTTGTGTAAGGTTGTCATCACTTCACTCTCCGTGCTTCCCACGCGTTCCGCTATGGTTCGGAACGGACGTGGCGTCAGTGGAAAACCGTCCTGGAAGTCATTCAACAACCGACGCTCCAAGGCGTTCAATGGGCGATCGAGGATTGTCTCTTTCTGTGCGACCATTATTCAGAGTCCGATGCGATGTGCTCTGGAAGTGAGAAAAATCCCCGATGGCTTCGATGCCGGCCATTCGGCTCGACGGGCAAAGGTGGCGGTGTCGTAGACCTGCAGCCTGTCAATGTCACGCACGGACACCCACACCTCTTCCCCCCTGGGTTCGAACTCCATGTGCAACACCCCTTTACCGGGCCGCAAGGTGTTGACCAGTTCGAGACTCTGGGTATCGATGATCTGCAGGGTATCGTTATTGGGGAAGGCGAAGTTCACCCATACCTGGCGACCATCCGGGCGGGCCATTACGAATACCGGTTGTCCATGCACATCCAGTCGGCCGACTTCCCGCCAGCTGTCGGTGTCGACAACCAACACCTGATGCCGGCCCACGGCCGGAATGAACAGACGTTTGCCTGCAACTGCCCAGCCTTCCAGATGGGGCATTTTATAGACCGGCAACTTCTTCTCGCCTTTGCCGTAATCAGCCAGAATTCGACGCGGTCCCTTGTCCGCATTCCACAGGTCCAGCAGCGCCAGACCATCTTGGCCATAGAGACCGGCAATGTAGTATCGGCCATCCGGTGTGATCAGGGCATCATAGGGCTGTAAACCGATATCCTTGAATTTGCGGATCACTGGCGTTTTCGGATTATTCATATCCACAATCCAGATCTCACCCGCATCCCACAGGCTGAAGATAAACCGGTTACCCGGCGCATCGACCAGCCCGACCACCTTCGACTGTTTGCCGTCTGCGTAGGTCGCCGGAATATCGGCAACCATCTCCAGATTGTTCGCATCGAAGATACGCACCCCACCCGGCTCATAGTTGGAGACTGCCACCAGTCTGCCATCCTGCGATATCGCACCACCGATACTGTTGCCTGATTGCACGACACGGGCGACCACCGTGTGTTGCAGAATGTCGACCTTGCTCAGTCCGCCGTCCCTTCCGAACAGATAGGCAAACCGCTCATCACGGGAAAACACGGCCGAGGCATGAGAGAGATCCCCCAGGCCCTCGATACGTCCCAGAACGGTATTGCCCGTGGTCTCGATGACCTTTAGGCTACCGTCCGCCCTCTCCACCACAACACCGAGATCACCTGTGCCTCTCCATTGATCTGCATTCAACAGGGGCGTAAAGGTCAGCATTGACAAAACCAGGAATAAACGAAGTCTCATTGCACGCCCTCCTTGATTCGCCGTGCCAGCCAATCCGCCTCATCGTCGGTGAGGAATGGCCGCCAGGGCGGCATGGGTGTGCCAGTTCGCCCATACAGAATGGTGGCGCTGAGAAAATCGACCGGTTTGCCATGCAGATTCGGCGGTGTCAGTGGTGGCCCCAATCCACCCTTCAGGGAGAGACCGTGGCAGGAGCCACAATCGTGCTTCAGCAGATTGAGCAGTTCGGCACGCCTCGGTTCCGGGATCCCGGCGGCAAAAACAGACTGACCAAAGATCAGCAGGCTAGCAATGATCAAGGCAAGGTTTTTCATCGCTCATCTCATGGCTCTGATACCAGGCCAGTTGATCGGCCAGCGCCACTGTCTCGCCGATGATGATCATCACGGGTGAATTGAGTCCTGCCTTCACAACCTCACCGCTCAGTGTGGCGAGTGTTGCCTGAACCATTCGCTGACGTGGTGTGGTGCCTTCCTGGATCACCGCTGCCGGTGTGTCCGCCGCACGGCCCGCGCCCATCAACTGTTGGGTAATGAGATTCAGATTCGACAATCCCATATAGACCACCAGGGTGGCGCTCTCATCCGCCAATTTGTCCCAGTCCAGATCGAGGGCTTCACCATCACGAAAATGCCCGGTTACCATCCTGACCCCTCGGGCCAGGGAACGATGTGTCAGGGGTATGCCGGCATAACAACTGACGGCGGATGCTGCAGTGATACCCGGTACGACTTCGAACCGAACGCCATGCTGGCGCAGATACAGCGCCTCTTCGCTTCCTCGCCCAAAGACAAAGGGGTCACCGCCTTTGAGACGCACGATTGCGCGTGACTTCTTGGCCAGTCCGGTCAACAGGGAGTTGATCTCATCCTGCGGTACACAGTGCATGCCTGGTGACTTACCCACGGCAATGCGTGAGACACCGGGAGGTATCATCTGCATGATTTCCGGTGATACCAGGCGATCGTAGACAACCACATCGGCCGACTGCATCAGACGTAACGCCTTGACTGTCAAGAGCTCCGGATCACCAGGCCCTGAACCTACCAGATAGACAACCCCTTCTGTTTTCATAGATGCGCCTGTCATTGTGTTGGCTTGAGTCACACCGGCGTCTCTTGCGTACAGAAACCGATCCGGTGCCGGATTGAAAGTTATGCGATATGTGAAATTCACATGGCCCTCGATCCCTTGGTCTGATACCCACTTTATGTTTCCTTTGCCAAGCATCCTTGACAAAGATCAAAGTGAGAAAGACATGCAACAAAAGTGCTTATCGAGGGGTGAATCCATCCTTGCCGCTGACAGGAAAATGATAGTTTCCTGCCAAATAAATTACTCCTTTAGGAGTAGAAAAGCGGGCATGTCTTGGGAGTTGCACAAAAAAACCGAACGGTTTGATGTGATCTCACCGTCCGGTCAGGGGGTTGCTTCAGTTGGTCGTAATTCGTTATCCGGCCGCGGCCTCCACCGCACCGCGCTGTTCACCCTGGGGCTCCATCGCCGGCATCTCCGAGGCCCGCTTCTCGCCCGGAATGAAGAAGCTCCAGAT
>NATW01000027.1 GCA_003094555.1 gamma proteobacterium symbiont of Ctena orbiculata | reverse complement strand
TGGAGCCTGGATCGCTAAAATCTGCACCGGACTGGGCGACTCGAATGATGTCATCCACCACATTGGCGAACATGCGGGCCTCCGCCGCACCACGGGAGAAGCCGACGATGTCAATCTCCACCGGGTTGGTTACACCCTGATCTTCCATCTGCTCGATATATTGCACCAGATAGTCCGCCATATGGGCGACCCTTTGATGTATGGTAAATGGTGACTGTCCTGGTTTAGTTTATTCTGCAACAACTGCTATCAACTTAGGTCAGCAACAGTGATAAACAGAGGTTGAAAAAGGGCTATATTTAGACCTTGCGGGCCAATATAAATTAACAACTACCGGGCGTCCATATATGTCCTTTACTTTTTTTCTTTAATTTTCTTACTTTATTTTATGGCTTTATTTTCCTTATCTCTTGCCGATTTAGCTCGGCGCACAGGGTGTCCCCATCTGTCTCTGTCATCGCTACTAGCCTTGAGTAACACATATCAATATCATTTGCCGCTTAGGATTTTGCGGATGCGTCATGATGACATGCCCATAGCGGCCAGTGATATCTTGATGGCAAACTTTTAGGTGGAGTTTCGATTCACTGTCACAACGTGTATATTCGACCCCCCTCTCTTCCATGGCCTTTTTAACTGCATCAAAACCACCACCCAGAACGATATTGAAGCCTCTCAGAGGTCCAAAACCCTTTAAGCCAAAATAATGAAGGGGGTTTCCCAGGATCTTGATTTCTTTTTTGGGTGTATAAAATGTATCCTCCTCTGCTCGCTTAACATCTGTCATTGTTCTAATGCCAGACAATGTCTGCTCCATGTTTCTTATCCTTGGGTCTTTATCCCTACCCTCCTGGAATTTATCGGCAGGGAGACCTACACCATAACAAGTTGCGAGATCCAGTAGCGCTTCGCCGCTTAATGCTGCCTTGAGATTCGCGCTGCTGATCAAGCCTAGAAAGAGAACACCAATCGTGTACTTTTTTCCTCGTCTATTCATCTAAGGTCCTTGGTATATACATTGAACCAATGTTGAGTCCACGGATGAAGAGGGTAGTGGCGAGCGTTCTTGCTGTAGAATATCCAGCGGTATCGGAATCACTATCAAACGCCAGTACCCCTGCTTCTCTCCAAGATACAAGATATGACCAGACTTGCTCACTTGCTTAACAAGCTTTATATCTCTTGCTTCAATACTACTTACAACAGCCTTGTAATCTTCATCGAATCTTGCAAAGGGACCTATGTGCTCACCATGGACATGACCGATATAGGCTGGTTGCAATCCGAGTAGATCGAGTTCGCCCACTACTCGAAACTGAAATCCACGGGTATTTCTTATTGGTTCAACAAGTCCCTGTTGCTTAAATTCCTCAATTTGCTTGAATGCCTCACCCGACTTATTCATTTCGAAAAAATTACATGTTATAAATTGCTCCATCTCTTTCATGGCTTGCGATTGATTCGTTTGGCTTGCCTGTATTGTGGTGCAACCATTCAACAATTGTATTGTGATTGCCAACCCTACTGAGACTATTATTCGATTCCACATCTATTAGTCCTTTTACCTATTCGTTCAAGTCAACTACTCAATCCTCAGACTCGTAACGAATTACTGTTTCTTCTTCTCTCGGCTCCATAAAACGTTTCATAATGTCTAAATTCCCATCGTAAACAAGTGCCTTTGGAGGCGTGAATTTTCTGTTTCTGTAACCCATATCCGTTACATCGGATAACAACCAGGCATATGTAATGGGGTCATCGTCATTAAATATTAGGACAATATCCCACAATCGACCTCGATTGGATCGAGGCGCTCCATAGCGTTGGATAACCTCCTCCCGCCCTGGAATTTTCAACTTGACCACTTGCTGGTTTTTATTACCCTGCACGTCAGACCAAGTGACTTCGATACGCTCAGGCACTCGACTTAGAGAAACTGAATACCCACCACCCCCAGTAGGTATTATTCCTGGTTTGAGTTCAGTTGTTCTAAGTGATTTTTGGCAAACTCGGTCAGGCGCCGTGCACCAAGTTATACCGAACACACTTTTAGTACCGAGGTTGGCTGGTGATGAAATATTCAAGCGAACACCATCCCAACCGGCCAATGTTCCAGCAACAGTTGTGCAGCCACTCAAGAGCATCAGATAGAGTATTTGAGAAATCATGAAGTTTGCTTTTTTTTTCATCTGTTTGCCCATTCTTTTCAAAGATCAATGTAATACATCGATACCTCGGTTCTGATTAAGCCAGGTATCGTAGGCACTTATATTAACAGTGCCCAACATCCCATGCTCACCATTCACCCCAGACCGGGCAGTGCTATGATCGATATAGGCATTCATCTGCTCATAAAGTGGATCGTCGCGCTGGTAAACTATTGGTGGGACATCCTCCGGATACAAAGGACCCATTTGGTTTCGGCTGTTCCAGTCAGGGTCATTCGGATAGTGGACCTCACGACCCAGGTTTCCGCCAGAGTCACGCACTATCGGATTGCTGATGGTCCTGTGCTCAACGCTCAACTCACCCATCTCGACACCCGCGCTCACTGCCTGGTTGACCATCCATTGCAGGGTAACATCTGAAAGATCACCGTTTTGTGCGGCGCTCTGGTTGTTTTGGTTATACCCACCACCGATATCGGAATGGGCGCCAATAAAACCTTGTTCAACACGATTGGATGAGAGGCCCCCACCACCATAGTCGTCAATGGAGTCCAAGTGGAACAGTGGGCGGTGCTCATTCAATGCATAGGCTTGAGCCACATGGCCTATGCGATCGGAAATGGTGAAATCATAGAGGAAGTTACAACTGTTAGTAGCCGAACCATCCACCATGTTTGTACTAACACTATCGAACAGACCCATAAAACGGATCGTAAAGGGTGGACCATACTCGGGATCGTCAAACTCTCCTTCGGCCTGCATCTGGAGGATGACATTGGCAAACTCACGGGACATCGCCGCACCCCGGCTAAAACCAACGATATCGATTATTCTGTCTTCAGAGTTTCTTAAGTGATTCCTTAACATTCTAACAGCTTCATTTATCAAATCCCTTGCCCCAATTGCAAACCCGCCTCCTAACACAGAATCAAAATTACCATCTGTACCCACACCGCGGATGTAACGTGTTGAATTAGTACCGTTGGCATCTTCATAGTAGTCTCGGAAAAGTTCAACATTACTGGTGATAGCCATTCTTGGGTCAGTACTGTCCCGATCTACCCAGGTGCCATCAAAGGCCAGTAAAAAAAGACCCAGCGGATCAATGTTGTTGAGGGGGTTCCCCCCCACATAGGCATAGGTGTTAATGCCGCCCTTGAGCCCAATAGGATCACTGGTCAGGTATCTTCCTGTGCTCGGATCGTAGTCCCTGTGGTAGTTGAAATAGGTCCCGCTCTCCTGGTCTTCATATTGGCCTGGCAACCTGATGTTCAACGTAATCTGTTGTTGCTCAATGTTGATCAACCCAAACGGACTGTAGACCGCCGACCAGACGCTTTGCTGCGCATCATCAGTCACCGCTCTCGGCGCACCCAGATGATCGGTGTGGATCGCATAGGCGGTTTTGCCTTCCAGTTTCAGGATAGGCCGTTGCTGCTGGTAGAGATATTGCGCAGTGACATTGCCGCTTCCATCCGCCTCGGCGGTCAGCTGGTGACCGTCGTAGAGGTAATAAGTAACCTTGGGGTGTTTCGAATTAGAGTAGACAACCTTCTTGATTCGCTCACCAAAGCGGTTGTAGGTGTAGGCCGCCACTAGGATCTTGTTTTCTGCATCATTGGGATCGACCCGGTAGAGTCTCACGGGTCGCTGATGGGCATCGTACTCATACAGGCGCTCGCCGATCTGTTCGGGGCTGCCTGAGAGGTTGTATCGATAGGCTTTGGATGCGTCGTTGTCTTGGCTCAGTAACCGGTTGCCTCTACCCGGGTCGGGGTATTGATTTTGCTGAGTGGTAGCACGACCATCTGGATCGGTGTGTTGTTTTTGCGTACGATTGCCCAGACTGTCGTAGGCGTAGCGGTAGCGACCCAGCTGTGTCTCGGCCTGGGTCAGTCTACCCAACCGATCGTAGTCGTAGCTTTGCAGCATACCGTCGGAGTCGATGCCGGTGATTCGGCCCTGCACATCATACTGGTACTGTAGCTTGAGTTGTTTGCTGTGATCGATTGCGGTAATCCGGCCCAGCTCGTCATGCTGTCTAATCTCTTTGAGCCCGTTACCAAAGGTAAGACCGGTTTGCCCATCGGTTTCATCCTGGTCGAGCTCCCCGATCAAGGGGGTCGCCCTGAGCCCCATCAACTCTTTTCGCGTGATGGCACGAAGTTGTCCTTTTTGTGTCCCTCCCGAGTAGTAGTGATAGCTTAGGGTTTGGCCATCGGGCAGGGTCTTGTGGCTGAGCTTACCCGCTTCATTGTAGGCATAGCCGGTGATAAAACGATGACCGTCGATGTGACGGCTGTGCTGAGTGAGTCTTCCTTGGTCGTCATAGGCAAATCCCTCATGGCTGTTGTTATCGGTGAGCTGGGCCAGGCGGCCGCTGCGGGGGTCGTAGTCCAGGGTGGTGGTACCGCTGGGGCTGGTCTCTTCGATGAGGCGGTTGGCGGCGTCGTAGCGATAGCGGGTGGTGATGCCTTGGGCGTCGGTCTTTTGGATGCGGTTGCCGGCGCTGTCATAGGCATAGCGGACCTCCCCGGTATCGGGGTTGCTCTGGCGGATGAGGTTGCCGAAGTCGTCCTTGCGTTGCGCGGTGGTGTTGTTTCTGGGATCGGTCAGGCCGACGGCCTTGCCCTGCTCGTCATAGTGGAGCTGAGTGACCCGGTTGCCCGGCTGGGTGACGGCTAGGAGCTGACCCAGACCGTTGTAGTCCAGTTCGGTGGCGTAGCCCTGGGGGTTTTCGACCTCAGCGAGGCGGCCTGCCTCATCATAGCGGTAGTGGGTTTGGCCCCGGGGGTTCTCGCGGGTGCTGAGTCTTCCCTGGGCGTCGTAGAGGTAGCTGACGGTGGCCAGAAGTTGGCCCTGGGCGTCGCTGAGGCTGCGCTGGGTGAGGCGGCCTTCGGTGTCGAGCTCCTGTTCGAGGCGATTGCCGCTATTGTCCTCCAGGGCGGTGGCCCGGCCGGCCTGGTCATAGTCGAGGCTGATCTGTTTGCCATCGGGATCGGTGATGGTGCTGAGGTTACCGATGGCATCGTATGCATAGCTGACCGTCTGCCGGCCCTGGGTCACGCGGGTGACCTTGCCCCGGCTGTTGTATTCGAGGGTCAGTTCGGCCTGACCACTGCTGTGGATCGCTTGCGGACGGCCGTAGGTGTCGTATTGAGTGACCACCAGGGTGCGTCCGTCCGGGGTCTTGAGTTGGATCAGGCGTTGCTGGCTGTTGTAGCTAAGCTGAATCAGATCGCTGACATCCTCACGGGGACCATCGATGGTGATGAGGTTGCCTGCTTCGTCATAGCTCAACCGGGTGGTGCGCTGGATAGGCGTGTAACCGCTATCGGCCTCGGAGCGGTAGCCGCTTTCGGTGAGCCGGGTGGGCTGGCCCTGGGGGTTGTAGTCATTGGTAAGTCGATGCTCGCCCTGGGGATTGATGCTAGGGCGGATGACCGCGCTGGGTTTTAGGTCGGTGTCGCTGGCGTACTCGTAGCGTACGAGGATATCAGGAGTTTTCCCGGCGACTGCGCGGGTGATGAGTGTTGTTCTGCCCTGCTCGTCGTAACCATAGTGCTTAGTGATGCCATCCTTGGTGGTGATCTCGCTCAGTTGCAGATATTCGTTATAGCGGTAGCTCACATCGCCCCGGCCACAGCTGTAACAACCGGGACCCTCGATGGCGGTGACCAGGGCCACGCCGTTGCGGATCTCGGTGGTGTAGGT
Source organism: gamma proteobacterium symbiont of Ctena orbiculata (assembly GCA_003094555.1). Taxonomy (GTDB): domain Bacteria; phylum Pseudomonadota; class Gammaproteobacteria; order Chromatiales; family Chromatiaceae; genus Thiodiazotropha. Next base: position 1,280 of record NATW01000027.1, on the reverse strand, counting down.
GCTGACCCTGCCCTGGCTGTCGGTGACTTTGGTTTCACCCGGAGTGCTGAAGTCGAGACTGACCTGTCCCACCTGGTCGGCATGGGTGGAGAGGATCGCCCGATCCTGTTCGTCGTATCCCCAGGTGGCGAAACGGATCCCTCGTTCATCGGTGATGCCGGTGAGGTTGTGGCTGTCGTGACGATCCTCATAGTGGTAGACCCGCTGTGGGCCATCACTACGGACAACCTGCTGCAGATTGCCTACTTCGTCATAGCGGTAGCGGGTCGCTTTGCCACTGGGATCATACAGGGCCTTGAGGCGGCCGTTGGGGTAGTGATCCAGGCTCAGTTCCCGACCCTGGGGATCGCGTACCAAGAAGAGTTCGCCCTGGGGATTGTAGAACAGGCTCAGGGTCTGGCCGGTGGCCAGCACGATGCGTTGCAGCTGCCCTTGGGGGCTGAACTGGAGTTGTTGTCCATCCCGCCAGTGCCAGGTGTGTTGTACTTCGTTGACCCGTAGCCAGCCGTCGCTAATGCGGGGGGCGATATAGTGATCACTATTCTCGCTGGGGTGAAAACGGATGACCCGGCCGTCGCTTTGGCGCAGGCGATAGTCCTCGCCCTCGGCCCGAAGGGACAGGTCGTAGCTGTGGCTCCAGCCGTGGCCCAGGGGACCTTTGTAGTCACTATGGCTGTTGTAGTGGCGTTTAAACAGCAGACCCAATTTGCCCGGCAATGAAGTCAGATCCACTTCCTGCTGGTATTTATTACCGGTGACCACATGGATCGGATTGCCTTCGTGGCTCCCGGCAATGCCACTGGTCTGTGAGGTGGGACTGAATGTCTCATCCCCAGGTGTGTCAGGTATGTCGCAAATGGCTGGACCGCGATCATCACCATCGCTGATTGACGGGAGATCGTCTCCATCACTGATCGGTGGCAGATCATCGTTATCACCGATTGGCGGCAAATCATCGCCATCACTGTTGTCGCTATTGTCTCCAGCCTGGGTATCGCCAGATGATGGGGGATTCGTATCTTCTGTATCCTCCGTATCAGCCCTATCATCCATCTCCTCATCATCACCCCCTTGACCCGCTTCGTCAGCTGGGGTGGCACCACTTGACTCCGAATCATCCTCTGCGGGAGGCGGGGTACCGCCACTGCCCGGTGGCTCCATATGGACATTGTTCTCATCCGGCCAGGCATCCGACTGCATGCGTACCGTCGCCACCGAGGTGATCGGCAAGCGCCGGGCGTTATAGTAGGTGAAATTATCTGGATCGAAGAATCGCATCA
>NATW01000026.1 GCA_003094555.1 gamma proteobacterium symbiont of Ctena orbiculata | reverse complement strand
GCATTGGCATAGATATCCACACCGTCCATACCTGAAACAGGTGTAAACTCATTACTGCCGCCGCAGCCTGTGAGCATGGAACCAAGCAGGCAGATACCTGCAACATAGGTCGTTTTGTTCATCATAGTACCTCATGATTCTGCTATCTGACTCCTTTGATTGGGTTGGCCTGAGTGGATGTCAGGTCATAGTGAAACCAAATTAGGGAGCATGATTTGGTGGCAGCATTGACCGCCGGGGCAGATGTTACTCTATTTCTCATCCGTTCGGATAGTTTTCAACCGCTATTATTTACGTTTGTGACACCACACCGTGAACAAGTTAGAAATTCACTGTTTATTGGCTTAGATCAGATTTTATGACAAGTATCGGCAGGTGTGGATTGTAGGGGATAATTAGAGAATGGTGCAACGATTGCGGCCACTGTTCTTCGAACGGTAGAGTGCCATATCCACCCGTTTCAGCAACGATTTGATATTGTCATTGGGGGTAAGCATGCTGGCGCCAAAACTGGCCGTGACCGCGCCGACCTTAGGGTGCTTGATCTCTTCGATAGCAGTGCGCAGCGACTCTACCATTGAGAGTAGGTCGTCCTGTTGGATCTGAGGGGTGATTATCATGAACTCTTCACCCCCCCAGCGGGCGAGGATATCCGACTTACGGATTCTTTTGTGTAACAGTTCCACGGTTGTTTTCAATACTCTGTCGCCTACATCATGACCGTGGTTGTCATTCACCTTCTTGAAATGATCGAGATCAAGCATGATCAGGCCGAAATAATTGTTGGTCAAGCCAGCCCAGGCGATCTGATTTTTCAGCTCTTCATCGAATTTTGTTCGATTATAGATCTGAGTCAGGCGATCGGTTTCAGCGATATGGAGTAGCTGTTTTTCCATGTTGATGGTGTCGGTGATGTCCCGGTGAGATTCGATGATCTGCACTAGATGCTCCCCGGATTCATCAAAGATTGGCGTGGCGCGGACATCAACATGCATGACCCTTCCTTCATTGTCATAGTGCTTATGTACCACGGACACGGCTTTTTTTGTCTTTTGAATCTCAGCGATCGGGCATGGGTCGTGCTTGCCGCTGCAAGGTGTGTTGCGTTTGTGGGAAAGGCGGTAGCAAGTCATGCTTTTTTTTAACTGTTTATCATTGGTGTAGAGATTAAGTGCAGACTTGTTTACCAGTTGCAATTGATGGTTGTTTATGTCGATGACCAGCGTGGGATCGGCAATCGCATCCACGACTCTCTGAATATAGTTGTGAGATTCAGTGAGTTGCTCTTCTATCTGTTTAAGGTGGGTGATGTCGCTGATATGGACAAAGAAGTGAGTGAGCCTGCCCAGTTCGTCACGGATGATATGGGTTGTGTCCTGAACCCATTTGTGCTGTCTTGAGTGGTCGATGATTTTATACGGACTGCGTTTGAATTCGGTTACACGATCTTGATCCGCTTGGACGTTTTCCTGGGAAAAGTGTTGTAGATACTCTGGGTCAATGATGTTGGAAAATGACAATTTACCACTTGTAAAATTGTCTGTCTCATAACCGAGTAGCTCATATACATTGGTGGAAATGAATTCAACCGGCCAGCCCAATTCATTGCGAAGTTTGGCAATAATGCTGGGTCCGCTAAGGAATAGTTCATGTTCGTTGGAGATTTTTTTATTCAGACGCTGAATTTGTTGTTCGTTAACCTTCTGTTTCTCACGGTTCCAAATCGCTATTGCTAAAACAATAAGCATGACTGTGAGCGTGGCACCCAAGAATTTTACAGTGTTTGCAAGTTGCCGCCATATTCTTGCATCTATCAACTCTTTCGGCACATGTAAAAGTACGCGCAGACAACTGGCGCAGAAATTGTCAATTAATTCACCGGATGGATGGATCGAGTCGAAAGTGTAAAGCCCATGGGTGTTAATTTTTTGACCGCGGTGTAGCTTTTGTATGCTCTTCCATACATCGGTATGCTCAACGTTGATCCCTGTTTGCGGACTGTCGGGAAACATGAATCCCCAATCCTGGGCGCTCTCTGGGCTGAGTAAGGTGTAACCCTGCCAGTTGAGTAGAATCGCATCCCCGGAATATCCGGCAGATATTCTGCGAAACTTGTTAAGAATATTCTCAGCCAGGTAGTTGAGTATGACAGCGCCAATGGTATTGCCATTCCTGTCGGTAACGGGTGAGGCAAATCGAATCGTCGGTTTCAATGGTAGTTCTATCTGCTGTTTTTCAACATTCAGGTCGAGTGGGGAGCTATAGATGGTGCCAGGCAGTTTATTGATGGATTCTGTAAAATAGTAACGGTATTTTTTCGATTGTAAATCCTTCTTGTTTACTACAACGGGATTCCCTTTGTGATAGTTAATTCGCACCTGTTCTTGGCCGTTGATATCAAGAAAGCGTATCTGGTCATATCGTTTGCGTTGCAGTGCAAGTGATTTCCAGGATTCCTGTATATTTCTGACTGCAGATTGCTTCGTGTTTGCAATGGCAAGTTCGCGTAGCTCTTTTTGTTCGATTATATACAGCAAGTCAGAGTGGACTTCGATAAAAGCGAGGCTTAACTGTTTCGTTAATTGATTGATGAGGTTGTTCGATTCGAGTTTCAGTTCATTCACAACATTATTTTGGGTTTGTTGATAGATGCCCCAAAACAACACGCCTCCAAATGTGCAGACTACTACTATTAGAAGCAGGTAGATTCGAACTAACCTACCGTTTTTCATGTTGCCGATGCCGTTGGTTTGTCAGGGACGGAAATGGTGTTACGGTGAAAGATCACCACTGCTCCGATTATCCTCTCTCCATCTTTAATAGGGGTGCTGACATAATCCACTTGTATGGATTTACCGTCTTTTCGCCATATTGTTTCATGTTCACCACGATGTTTCTTACCATGTTGAAGTACCCGGGTAATTGGGCATTCCGATATCGGATAGTCGCTGCCGTCCTCTCTGCTATGGTGCCATACAGTATGGCTGTTTCTGTTAAGTAATTCATCGATGGTATAACCGAGCATATCTGCCGCGGCAGGGTTAACGAAGGTGTGATTGGCTTGACTGTCGATGCCGATAATACCGTCATCTGCGATATCCAATATCAGTTCCTTCTGTTGTCTGATGTGTAACGACTCTTCTTCGATTGTTTTGTAATGATCGATATCGTCGATCACGGCAATCAGATAATCGTTGTTGCGATGTTTGGGTGTTGTTGACAGGGAAAGCTGGATCCATTTTGTTGCGCCATTGGCGCAAACCAAGCGCAATTGGGATGACACACTGCCCATCTCTCTATTCCTAAGCTTGTCAAAGGCGCTCGTGCAGATGGGGATATCGTCGCTGAAAAGCAGATCCTTGAGGTTGATATCAATGATTTGCTTAGGCGAGAGTGCGACAATTTCACTCAGTCTATGGTTGAGGCGTACTATGTTTCCATTCAAACTGATATGAGCGAGACCAACTGGGGCTTGTTCAAAGGTGACAATTTGTGCCTGTTCACTCTCCTCGAGGGACTTTTTATGGGCCGTCAGTGATCGATTGAGGCGAATCAGTCGCATGAATAGTATGCCCAGAACCAAAAGGATCACCAGAATCAACAGGTACCAGTACCAAATTTCCGTGATCGATTTATACAACGCATCTTTTAGGTTTTTGTCATAGGGCGGCATCTCCAGCAGGGCTAACAGATCATGCACTGTCTGGTAATTCTCCGGGATGGTCCAGCCATGAATACGGGCGTCACGAGCTGCCGCGTGATCTGGTGGTAGTTCCAGCAAAGCCACAGCCACCTCTCTTGCTATCGTTAGAGAGGTATGGGGTAGTTGGGAAAAGGGCCACTCCGGATAGAGTGGCGTACTTATGGCATAGGGAAAATCTTCATAACTCTTGGGTGCAATGACACGCAGTTCAGCCTGATTCAGCTTACCCTCCTGAGCCATTCGTTCCAAGGTGTCGGTTCTGACGATGCCAACCTCCGCCTCCCGCCTCAATACAGCGTTCACGACTGCATCATGTGTATTGAGAAAAAGTAAAGAGGCGAAGTCCCATTTCTCAATAGCCTCTACCCGCAACTCTCTTCTCGCCATGATCCAGCCACCAAGTGATGTGCTGTGAACGGCTGCTACACGTTGATCTCTCAGGTCTTCCAGATTTTGGATACTGCCTCGCTCCCTGAGGGTGAAGATAACGCTGCCAAAATTGGATACCTGGCTTTCATGGGATAATTTGTTGACCAGGGTGAGAACGCGTCTAACCCCATATTTTACTGATAGGTTTACGTAGATTCCCGGATTTACAATAACGAAATCGACCATCTGGTTCTTAACCAGGATCTGAATATCATCGAAGGCCATGGGAATGATCTTGAATCGATAGGCGGGTAGGGTGTCGTTCAGATACTCCGCCGTAGCGTTCCATCGCTCCAGACTTTTTTCAGGTCCCCTTTTTGCCAATACCCCGATTTTAACCAGCGGTGTATCTGCCAGTACCAGGGTAGTGGCAAACCATATTAATAGTATGGAGATAAATTGTCGGGTCGGATTGTTCAATAGCTTAAACATATTATTGACTCTCAGGCCTCCATTCCCCCGTCATGATTCAATTTTAGTATAGGGTGAGATTACTCTTTCCATGAGTAAGGCTTGTATATATTACATTTATTTCGGCCAATACGGGCCCAGCTTTAACCTGGATGTAAGGCTCCTATCGATGGAACCGGCCATTGTTTGTGCGCCATTCTCAGCTCAAGGGCGTTTTTACAGCCTTGGTCAGGGCGCATATGGTTGGTGGGGAAATAGCAGCATGATCAGCTTGTCAGACTCAATCCTGGAGCCACTATCCAGCACTTTGAGATCTTGCCGTAGTATATCGGCTGGCTGCTGGAATTGGCGGATCGTGCGCGGTATTGTCAACATGCCGATCACGGTTTCGCTGCCCTGCAGGGTCACATTGCCAATCCGAATCCTCTCGCCTCCAGGGTCGAGCCTGTAACGGGTTGACCAGAGCCTGAGGAGTAGCCGCTGCCGATTCGAAAGTGGTTTGACCATCACCAGTTCCTCATGACGGGCATCGTGCACCTGCGGGGGTACGGGGAGTGTCGTCAGCTTGGCGCCGGGAGACAACAGACGTAGTACATTATCCCATCCCAGCATTTCCGCCTGTTGCCACCCCTGCCGAAGCAGCACAGAGACAAGTTGCGCCTGATCCCCGGCCAGCTGGACGTTGAGGGGTTGGTCCCTGTCGCCAAAGATATCATTGCGGTACTGGGGAAGGTCGCTGTGGCCGCTCCGCCACTCCTCCCGGGTGATCTGTACTGTTTCCAGCGTGTGCCGATAGGAGGAGGATTTTTCAGCGACCTGAAACCAGCCATAGCTAGCGCATGACAACAGCAACAAAAGTGTTACCCCTATCAAGGTGGTGGCTTTAGATTCAGCCTCCACATGGCGATAGTAGGCGATACCGAGCAGGGCTATCCAGGCGATACCCAGGGTGAGACTGCCGAGAATGTCGGTTGCCCAGTGGACACCTAAATAGAGCCTCGAGAGAGATACCGCACCGATGATCAGGGCCGCAACACTATAAGGGAACCAACGCCATTCACGAATCAGCGTACGCGCTATCATGATCGAGAGAAAACCGTACAGGGTCAGGCTGCGCAAGACGTGTGCGCTGGGGAATGACCAGGGACTCAGGAAGTCCGGTGAGCTCGGCGGGCGTGGTATGCGCAGGCTGTATTTGAGCAACAGTGGTGCAAGCAATCCGAAACCGGTTGCGGCCAGCAGATAGTAGAAGGCACGTCGATGTCCCTGCAACAGCAGCAATACGGCAACCCCGAGGGCCAGCGCAAGGATCGATTCGAGATCACCCAGGCTGGTGAAAAGCGCCATCAATTGGTCACCCCAGGGTGTGCGCAGGCTCTGCAGGGCGCTATAGATCAACTGGTCTGAGGTTTGGGTTATTGAACCATCCAATACAATCCCAGTGATTACCATGAACAGCAGCGTGGCAAGCAACAATAGGGTGGCGAGGAAGGCCAGACCTCGCGCCTCGGGGTGGTTTGGGTCGGCCAGGGAACGGGAGATCGATCTGAATCCCTTGTGCAACTGACCCCACTCAAAACCTAGCTGGACCAGGCTGGTGGCATGGGGTTGAATCAGTCTGAAGAGTGTCCGGGCCAGGATAAACAGCACCCAGGCCAGAAACAACAGTAACAACATCAGGGCGACCAGACGGAATGCAACCTCGGAGGCGAGCTCCAGCGAGGCGCCAAATACGATACCGGGCAACAGGTAAGCCGGGGCCCAAACCAGGGCCGAGAGGATATTCGCCATGAGGAAGCGAAGGGGCGACATCCCGAGCATGCCGGCAACCAGGGGAATGATGGCGCGCACCGGGCCGAAAAACCGGCCGATGGCCACACTCTTGCCCCCGTAGCGCTGAAAAAAGGTGATCCCACGCTGCAGGGTGGCGGGGTGGCGGCTGAAGGGCCAGAAACCCTGCAGCCTCTCCTGAAAGTGGTGTCCCAGCCAGAAGCTAAGCCCGTCCCCAACCACCGCGCCGGCAACAGCCCACCAAAAGACGGCCCAGAATTCGAGGATACCGGTAGCGATCAGGGCACCGAAACCGAACATCATCACCACCCCCGGCACAAGCAGACCGATAATCGCGACCGATTCGGAAAAGGCTACCAGAAACACCGCCAGACCCGCCCATAACGGGTTGTCTCCGATCCATGCCAGCAGTGGGGTGAAAAATTCGCTCATCGATCGCGTGTCGCATAAACGATCAGCGCTTATTCCAATGCCTCGAACGATTCCTTGGCAGCATGGATGGTGTTTTCAATATCCTCGTCACTATGGGCAGCAGAGACGAATCCCGCCTCGAATGCGGAGGGTGCCAGATAGATGCCCCGTTGTAACATGGCATGATAAAAGGCCTTGAAACGGCTCTGGTCGCAGGCAGTTGCGCCGGCATAATCGCTAACCCC
>NATW01000025.1 GCA_003094555.1 gamma proteobacterium symbiont of Ctena orbiculata | reverse complement strand
GCGCGTAGCTCGCCTCGGTGATCAGATATTCCCGATTCTGATCGCTTCGGGGATGGTCCTTGAGGGTAAAGAGCTCACCGTAAGTGAGATGCCGGATGTCACACTCGCCTCTTAACTGTTCATGTTTTGCCTGAGACTCCTCGATACGTCTGCGGGCAGCGTTCTCACCTTCACCAACCTGCTCATAGCAACCTGGATAGTCGAAAACTTCATAGTTCGCATGTGAGTGGTTGCGCGCCATGGGGGTGGAGGCGAGAAGTTCGGCCCGGGGTTTTTCGAAGTCGTAGTCGGTATGGGCGTAGCAGCCTGATTTGACCGTCTTGCTTATCCTCCAGCTGTGGACCACCTCCTTGCCCCGCTCACCGCCGATGCCGGGTCTGGGTTGAAAAGGAAGTGCCGAGTTGCCATTCAGCGGAGAGTGGGATGCATAGTTGTCGCACAGTACCAGGGTGTGCTTTCCGGCAGTGTGGCTGAAGTAGTAGTAGATACCCTCCTCCTCCATGAGGCGGCTGATGAAGTCAAAATCCGTTTCGTTGAATTGAACAGTGTATTCCCTGGTCCGGTAGTTGTGGGTCAGGTGCAGTTCATAGTCGTTGAAACCGTTTTCGTTGAAGATCTCCTGGAGTATCTTCGGGGTAGTCAACTTCTGGTATATACGGCAATCCTTGGTCAGGTTCAGGAACCAGGGCCAGGGACTCAACAAGGCCTGGTAGTGGAAGAGGTCGCCCACAATACCGATCTGGGTAAATTGGCTGACAAAGGCGTTGAAATAGCGTAGGCCACCGTCGCTTAAATCGAGTTCTACATCGATCCTTTGGCCCAGCAGGGCATCCAAGGGGATCGCATCGTCTTCACTCAACAGCTCGGCCCGGTATTCGAACAGACGCCCCAACCTCTCCTGGGCGCTGAACTGATAGAGCAACAGCTTCTCTTTACCCAGGGGGGAATTGAAGCGAAAGGATCGATTGGCTTGTTTGAATGAGATGACAAAATCCTGCATAAGCAGGTTTTGTTTCCAGCGGCCTTTGAGGAAGATATCGTCAGGGTGGGGTGGTGAACCAGGCGATATCCGTTTTGAGTATCCGTCTTCCAATCTGATCATTTCGCTTCTCCTTGCGAAGAAATCACAGCCGGCCCTAAAGCATCACCCAATGTAAGGTATATTTCAAGCTGGAAAAGGTGTCATTCAGCGCGGAAAACCAGAGCTTTCCCACATTTTTTATATCCGATTCCGGGGTTGGTGTTTGAACATAGCGATGCCGACTTTGTCGTAGTATTCTATCCTCTACAATAATCCCGGGTGCACCTGATGTGCCCTGCAGTATTGACAACAACTCGGGTCAAGCTCCGCGGCTAGGCTTTTTTTCGGAAGCGGTCGTGGTGCATTGATTCCGCCAATATCAGGCTAAATGGATAATCTTGCTCCAAGGATGGGGTGTACGGAGGCACTGCATGATCAAACTCAATGTTAACGGTTCAGACCAATCCCTCGACATCGATCCCGATACTCCCTTGCTATGGGTGTTACGGGACCACATCGGACTCACCGGCACAAAATACGGCTGTGGAATCGCGCAGTGCGGCAGCTGCACGGTACACCTCGACAGTGAACCTGTTCGCTCCTGTATCACACCCGTGTCGGAGGCGATAGGCAGGCAGGTGACCACAATCGAGGGTTTGGACTCCCCCGCCGGCAAGGCGGTACAGGCCGCTTGGCTTGAACAGGAGGTGGTGCAGTGCGGTTACTGCCAATCAGGCCAAATCATGTCTGCCACGGCCTTGATCGCGCGTAAATCGTCTCCTACCGATGCGGAGATCGATGATGCCATGCAGGGCAATCTCTGCCGTTGCGCCACCTATGTGCGGATTCGCGCTGCTATAAAAGCGGCTGCGGACAAGTCCGCCCAGGCTGCAGGGAGGAAGAGAGGATGAAGAGTGACTGGATCGCCAATCTGAGTCGTCGCCGTTTTCTCGCGGCGGGTGTCGCCACCGCGGCCGGACTGACCCTTGGCATCATGCCCGTGACCCGTGCCGAGATGCGCAAATCGGGTCCCGGATTTGCCGGCGTTGCGCCAGCCGAGCAAGCGGCCTTTCAACCCAACGCCTTTCTGCGTATCGGCAGTGACAACCAGGTCACCGTGATCTCCAAACATCTCGAGATGGGGCAGGGGACCTACACCGGCCTCGCCACCCTGGTGGCGGAAGAGCTGGATGCGGCCTGGGAGCAGGTCGAAGTGGTGGGCGCCCCGGCGGATGCGAAGCGTTATAAAAATCTTTACTGGGGCGAGTCCCAGGGCACCGGCGGGAGTACCGCCATCGCCAACTCCTGGCTGCAGATGCGCAAGGCCGGCGCCGCAGCCAGACATATGCTGGTGGAGGCGGCTGCCAAGCAGTGGCAGGTCAAGGCAGATGATATTCAAGTGGCGTCGGGGGTCCTGACCCATAGTGCCAGCGGGCGCAGCGCCAGCTTCGGTGACCTGGCGGAAGCCGCCGCGCAACAGCCCGTGCCCGAGGAGGTGCTGTTGAAGGAGCCGGAGGAGTTCCGCCTTATCGGCAAGCGGATACCCCGCAAGGACAGTGCGGAAAAGGTCGACGGCAGCGCGGTTTTCACCATCGATGTAAAGCTCCTGGAGATGTATACCGCGGTGGTGGCCCATCCACCCCGCTTCGGCGCCAAGGTGCGCAGTTTCGACGACAAAGCCGCGAGGGCGGTCAAGGGTGTCAAGCAGGTGCTGCAGATCCCCTCCGGGATCGCTGTGGTGGGGGACGGTTTCTGGAGTGCCAAGCAGGGCCGGGATGCGTTACAGGTGGAGTGGGACGAGAGCGGGGCATTCCAACAGAGCTCGAGTGAGATCCTCGACAGCTACCGGGAACTGGCGCAACAACCCGGCGTGGTTGCTCGCAATGAGGGCGATAGCGAGGCGGCGATGGCAGGGGCGAAAAAGGTCATCGAGGCCGAATACAGCGTCCCCTTCCTGGCCCATGCGCCCATGGAACCCATGGACTGTGTGGTGCGCATCGATGCCTCGGGTTGCGAAATCTGGAACGGCGAGCAGATGAACACCGGGGATCAGATGGCGGTCGCCGGTCTGCTGGGGCTGCAGCCGGAACAGGTGCGCATAAACATGCTCTATGCGGGCGGGTCATTCGGCCGGCGCGCCAATCCCAAGGCAGACTATGTGCTGGAGGCGGTGCATATCGCCAAGATGATGCCGCCGGGGACCCCGGTGAAACTGATCTGGACCCGGGAAGACGATATGCGTGGCGGTTTCTACCGGCCCCTCTATCTGCACAAGCTCAAGGCGGCACTGGATGCGGAAAACCGGCCCCTGGTGTGGCAGCAACGCATCGTGGGTCAGTCGATCCTGGCGGGTACCCCGTTCGAATCGATAATGGTCAAGGATGGCATCGATCAGACCTCGGTGGAGGGTGCCGCGAACCTGCCCTATGCTGTGAAGAACATCCATATCGATCTCCATTCACCCCAATTGCAGGTGCCGGTGCTGTGGTGGCGCTCGGTGGGTTCCACCCATACCGCCTTCGCGGTGGAGTGTTTCCTTGATGAACTCGCGGCAGCGGCGGGCAAGGATCCGGTGGCCTTCCGCCGTGAACTGCTGGCGAAACATCCCCGTCACCTCGGCGTGCTGGATCTGGCCGTTGAAAAGGCGGGCTGGGAGCAACCCCTGGGCCGCAACAGCGGCCGGGGTGTGGCGGTGCACGAATCATTCAACTCCTATGTGGCCCAGGTGGCGGAGGTCACGGTACGCCGTGGGGTGATCTATGTGGACCGGGTAGTGATCGCGGTGGATTGCGGCGTGCCGGTGAACCCCGATGTCATCGAGGCGCAGATGCAGGGGGGCATGGGCTATGGCCTGGCGGCCACCCTGGCCAGTGAGTTGACCTTCAGGGATGGGCGGGTGGTAGAGTCCAACTTCCACGACTACCTGACCCTGCGCATCGACCAGATGCCCGAGGTGGAGGTCTATATCGTGCCCTCCACCGAGGCCCCAACCGGGGTCGGCGAACCGGCTACCCCGGTGATTGCCCCGGCGGTGGCGAATGCGGTGTATGCGGCAACAGGTCAACGTCTGCGCCAACTGCCACTGCGCCCCGCCTGAGGGCTTTGGCTTCACGCTGCACGAATTGTTCTCCTGGTTCCCACGCCGGCGCGTGGGAAGGATGAAGTGGGGTTTGAGAAGTGAACCAAAGCGATACCTTGAATGAGCTGGTGGAGGCGGAAGACAGGGCGGTCATGGCCAAGGCCGTGGAGTGGCTGCGCGAGGGCAAAAGAGTGGCCCTGGCAACAGTCACCCATACCTGGGGCTCCTCACCCCGACCACCCGGTTCGTTGATGGCCATGAATCATGAGGGCCGCTTCATCGGCTCCATCTCGGGGGGCTGCGTGGAGGAGGCGTTGATCAAGCGCTATCGCCAGGGTGAATTGGCAGAAACTGTTCCGGCCTCGGTGGGATTCGGCGTCGACAGCCAGGAGGCCGGGCGGCTCGGGCTCCCTTGCGGCGGACGTCTGCAGATCACTGTCGAGCATCTCGAATCGGTCACCGCCATCGAGCAGCTATTGAACCGCATAGATCAGGGCGAGCTGGTTGCCCGGCAGGTTAGCCTGGAGTGTGGCGGGGTCATACTCCAGGCCGGTGAGGGACAACCCGAGTTGAGTCTCTCGGATCAGCATTTGACCAAGGTCTTCGGTCGCGCCTGGCAGCTGCTGTTGATCGGGGATGGCCAGCTGGCCCACTACCTGGCCGGGATGGCGCGCATGCTCGACTACCGGGTGACCATCTGTGATCCCCGGGAGGATTTTGCCGATCCCGACCCGCTCCCCGATGTGACCTATACCCGCCAGATGCCCGATGACGCGGTGCGCGCACTGGCCACTCAGCCACGCACGGCGGTGATAACCCTGGCACACGATCCGAAGCAGGACGACATGGCACTGCTCGAAGCGCTTGAGACCAATGCCTTCTACATCGGCGCCTTGGGCTCCACCCGTTCCGCGGCAAAGCGGCATCAACGCCTGGCGAAAATGGGCTGCACCCTCCAGCAACTGGCGCGCATACGAGGCCCCGCGGGTGTACCCATCGGCAGCAAGCGGCCGGCGGAGATCGCCCTCTCCATCATGGCTGAGATAACCGCCACCCGAAACAGCGGGGTAGGGGTCGACAAAAGAGTTAAGGTGGAGGCCTGAAGCGGGGTACAGGGGGTTTTCATGAGTGGGATTACCCTGGAGCACTTCAGGCCGTTGGCTGACAAAGCGGGTCTGCCAGAATTCCCGGTCTTATTAACTGTGAAAGAGATAGTACACCAGGCATTATAAAGTATGGCGCAAGAAGAAAATGGAGTCCGCGTTTCCCGATACCAGTCAGCAGCAAATTGAAAAGCATCTGAACAATTTGAAACTGCTTGAAAACAACCTGCATTGAATAGATGGGTAAAAAATAATCCACAGTTATGGAATTCTGGCAGATACTGATTTTGGCCCTTGTGGGTGTCGCTGCCGGCTGGCTGAATGTGATGGCGGGGGGCGGTTCGCTGCTGACCGTGCCGGTGATGCTGTTCATGGGTATCCCCGGACCTGTCGCCAACGGTACCAACCGCATCGCCATACTGGCGCAAAATATCACCGCGGTTACCGCCTTTCGTCGTCGTGGTTATTCCGATTTCAAACTGGGACTGAGTCTGGCTGCAGCCGCCTCGCTGGGTGCCGTGGGTGGGGCCTCCCTGGGGGTGCATCTCGAAGGCGAGTGGTTCGACCGGGTACTGGCAGTGGTGATGATCGCGGTGATGGTGCTGATGGCAACCGGGCATGACAAGGTAAAGCCGATCGACGGCGATACCGAGGCAAAAAACCTCACTGCCGGTCATCTACTGATGATCGGGGCCGGATTCTGGGGCGGGTTCATCCAGATAGGTGTCGGCTTTATTCTGATGCCGATCCTGCATCGGGTGATGCACCTGGACCTGGTGCGGGTCAACATGCACAAGGTGCTCATCGTCCTGGTCTACACAGTGGTCGCCCTGATCGTCTTCAGTTCGCAACTGGAACTGTTGTGGTGGACCGGGCTTGGGCTTGCAGTCGGCAACTCCATCGGCGGTTGGCTGGGGGCGCATACCACCATCAGTCATGGTGAGACATTAATTCGTCGGGTGCTATATCTTGCCCTATCTGCCTTCATTGTGAAGCTGCTGTTTTTCTGAAACTGAATCACCATTACCTCTCACCCCGGGGCAGATATCCGCATGGTGCGGAGCTAGTCGATACAATTTACTGATTCACCCCTGCAAGATTATCCAGGGGACTCCTTGTGCCCTGTCCCCCCCGGCCGATCACATGGGTATAGATCATGGTCGTTGAGACATCGGCATGGCCCAGCAGCTCCTGAACTGTACGGATATCAGAGCCCGCCTCGAGCAGATGGGTTGCGAATGAGTGGCGTAAGGTATGGCTGGTCACCCGCTTGCGGATACCGGCGGCTTCCGCGCTACGTTTTACAATCTTCTGTACAGCGGATTGATGCAGATGGTGACGGCGGATTTCACCGCTACGGGGGTCCTGGGCAACCCGGCTGGCAGGAAAGAGGTATTGCCAACGGAGTTCCTTGTCGGCATTCGGATACTTGCGGGACAGAGCGCCTGGCAGAAATACTGAACCAAAACCCGCCGCCAAATCTCTTTTATGCTGGCTTTTCACTAACTCGATCTGTGTTTCCAGGGGACCTACCAATGTTTCAGGCATGGGAACAGTGCGATCTTTCATGCCTTTACCCGCACGAACGACGATGTGCCTGTATGCGAAATCGAGGTCAATGAGTCTGAGACGTACACACTCCGTGACGCGCATGCCGGTGCCGTACATCAGATGCAGGATGAGTCG
>NATW01000024.1 GCA_003094555.1 gamma proteobacterium symbiont of Ctena orbiculata | reverse complement strand
CCCAGGTCGGCCTTGTGTTCTTCAAACATGGCCTTATTGGCCTGTGTGACCTCACCGTTGCGTAATCGTTGCAGATATTCATAGGCAAGCATACCGGAGCGGATACGGCCTTCGTTCTCGTGCATGATCTCCTTTAGTCCCACCACCTCTTCGGTGGTGGAACGGGTGGCGATCAGGCCCATGACATAGGGGATCTTGATCTGGCCTCTGGTCTGCTGCGCCTCCTGGTCGGGAAAGCCGATCAGGTTGAAATCGGCAGGGGGTCTCTGGGTCTCCCACTCGGCCTCGATGGCAGCCAGTTTGGTCTTCTGTACATCACCCAATTCATAGCCCGCCTCGTCCCCCAGGACGATCACCGATAGGATCGAGGCCAGTCCAAACCCGGCGGCGACGGAGATGGAGCGCTTGGCAAACGCCACATCACGCCCCTTTAACAGGTAGTAGGAGGCGATGCCGAGGACAAATATGGAGCCGGTCACATAGCCCGCCGCTGCGGTGTGGATGAACTTCACCTGGGCCACGGGGTTCAGTACCAGATCGACAAAGCTGGTCATCTCCATGCGCATGGTCTGGTAACTGAATTCAGAGCCCACCGGGTTCTGCATCCAGCCGTTGGCCACCAGGATCCAGAGTGCTGAGAGATTTGTGCCCAATGCGGTGAGGAAGGTCACCAACAGATGCTGGCGCTTGCTTAGTCGCTCCCATCCCAGGAAGAACATACCGATGAAGGTGGATTCGAGGAAAAAAGCCATCAATCCTTCGATGGCCAGGGGGGCACCGAAGACATCCCCCACATAGTGGGAGTAGTAGGACCAGTTGGTGCCGAACTGGAACTCCATGGTCAGTCCGGTGGTGACGCCGAGGGCGAAGTTGATACCGAACAGCTTGCCCCAGAATTTGGTCATGTCCCGGTAGATCTCCTTGCCGGTCATGACATAGACCGACTCCATGATGACCAGGATCCAGGTCATGCCGAGGGTGAGGGGTACGAAGATAAAGTGGTAGAGTGCGGTAATGGCGAACTGCCAGCGGGACAGTTCGATCATTGTCGGATCAAGCATGTGACGTCTCTCCTTGGTTACTGCAAAACAGCTGTATGAGCCTGGCGGTCAGGACAGTTGTCTTACCAATTTCAAAGCTCTCTGGTGCTATGACAAGCGAAAGATACCGGCTGCATGTCAGGCCGCAGAGAGCTGTGTCTGACCCTTTGGGTGAAGCCGGCAGAGTCTTGTGACCCTTGACATGCAGCCAGTTAGACCGCCCCACACAACCCGCGGAGATTAGATTGCCGAAGCTGTCTGTGAGGAACTATAGGGAAAGGTGGAAGCATCGGTCATTGATGCTTCGCAAAAACAATATGAAGTGTAAGTGATTGTCTCTATTGATAAAAATCAATCGATTTTGGGAGGTATTGGGCTTTCTCTCCCAACTGATGAGCGCTAAAAGGTGGAGGAGTTCCAGCCCCATTGATGCCGTTCGGCAGCGCTGAATTCGATATACACCCGCTCTGCGGGGACAGCCAACTGTTGCTCCATGAGTTGGCATAGTGCCTGGGATATCTGCCGGGTTTGATCATCCGGCAGGCCGATGCTCTTCAGCTCCAGATAGGCCAAAGAATCAGAAGTCCCGGCGAACAGCATATGTGGATTGTGATGGATGCTGATCATCACATACTTCTCAGGCTTACCCAGTACGGCGGCAACGGTTTCGGAGGCGTGCTTGAGCAATGCATCGGCCTGATCCTGATCGAGGGGCTGATTGGTTGTAATCTTGAGCAGCGGCATCTGCGCTTACCGCTTACAGAATTTTTTGATCTGCTCTCGCGCCTGTTGCATCTTCTGCTGGCGATCCTCTTCGGTGAGGCGAACATACCCGTCTTCGGTTTTGTAGAGACGGTTCCCCAGGGCGGTGAGCTGTTCCAGGTTCTTGCGGGCGGTGCTGCAGTTTTTCTTGTTTTCCGCCTTGATTTCGGCTTGCTCCTGCTTTTGCGCCTTTTTCAGCGCCCGATCTTCGTCACTGTCAGCCAGCTTTTGACGTAACGCCTCGAGGCGTTTTTTCGAGTCGTTGGCACCAGTTGCAGGCGCGGTTTTTATTTTCACGGTTTCCGCATCGGCGTCTGGTGGCGGGGTTTGCGAGTAGGTTACCACGCCGTCTTCGTTGACCCAGCGATAGGTTTCAGCCGAAACCAGGTTTATGCATAGGAGCAAAAGTGCGAATAAAAAAGTCTGTTTCACGGATGGGATCCCTGTGTCATGCATCATCGATCAGGGTCATTATGGAGCATGTTATCCGAATGGCAAGTCGCGAGAAGACTCGAATGTACAAAATGAGAGGGGATATCCGCTTGACCTATAAAGGTAGTATTAGTATTTTGCACTGTTTCTATATATTTAGTGTCCGAACAGAGTATCGGCGCAATTGGAGGCCTCAAGGTGGAACTTAGCGGTGGCGAGATCATCGTTCAATGCTTGAAAGATGAGGGAGTGGAGCATGTGTTCGGTTATCCGGGCGGTGCTGTACTGCATATTTACGACGCAATATTCAAGCAGAAGGACGTGAAGCATATTTTGGTGCGCCACGAACAGGCGGCCGGTCACGCCGCTGATGGATATGCGCGCGCTACCGGCAAACCGGGGGTTGTACTGGTGACCTCCGGACCTGGGGCGACAAATGTGGTGACTGGCATCGCCACCGCCTTCATGGACTCGATCCCGATGGTGGTCCTGACCGGTCAGGTACCCACACCGGTAATAGGCAGCGACGCCTTTCAAGAGGTCGATACGGTCGGTATCACCCGTCCCTGCGTGAAGCACAACTTTCTGGTCAAGCGCCTGGAAGACCTGGCCGAGACCATCAAGAAGGCCTTCTATATCGCCACCACGGGCCGGCCCGGTCCGGTCGTGGTCGATATCCCAAAGGATGTGACGGATCCGGGGATCAAGATTCCCTACAAATACCCCAGCAAGATAAAGATGCGCTCCTATAATCCGGTGATCAAAGGCCATCTCGGGCAGATCAAGAAAGCAGTGAAGATCATGATGCAGGCGGAGCGCCCGGTCTTCTATACCGGGGGCGGGGTGGTATTGAATGATGCCGCCAAGCCGCTGACCGAACTGGTGGACAAGCTGGGAATCCCGATTACCCAGACCCTGATGGGCCTGGGCGCATACCCGGGTAGCGGCAAGCACTTCCTGGGCATGCTTGGCATGCACGGTACCTACGAGGCGAACATGGCGATGCACGAGACCGACGTGCTGATCGCCGTCGGCGCCCGCTTCGATGATCGAGTGACCGGTCATGTGAAGCAGTTTTGTCCGGATGCCACGATTATCCATATCGATATCGACCCCTCATCCATCTCCAAGAACGTACGGGTCGATGTTCCCATCGTGGGTCCGGTGAAGCAGGTGCTCAGGGACATGCTGAAAGTGGTCGATGAGGGTGATGTCAAACCCAACAAACAGGCCTTGAAACAGTGGTGGGAACAGATCGAGAAATGGCGCTCCATGGATTGTCTGAAGTATGACCAGAAGAGCAAACTGATCAAACCCCAGTATGCGGTTGAGATGCTGCACAAGGTCACCAAGGGGGATGCCTATGTGACCTCCGACGTGGGACAGCATCAGATGTTCGCCGCCCAGTTCTACAGTTTTGACAAACCCCGGCGCTGGATCAACTCCGGTGGTCTCGGCACCATGGGATTCGGTCTGCCCGCCGCCATGGGGGTGCAGATGGCGTTTCCCAAGGCGGAAGTGGCGGTGGTCACCGGCGAGTCGAGTATCCAGATGTGTATCCAGGAGCTGGCTACCTGTCTGCAGTATGAACTGCCGATAAAGATCATTCTGCTGAATAACGGTTATATGGGCATGGTGCGGCAGTGGCAGGAGTTCTTCTATGAGAGCCGCTACTCCCAGTCGGGCATGAGCGTCACGCCGGATTTCGTCAAATTGACCGAGTCTTTCGGGCATGTGGGCATGCGGGTCGATAAGACCAAGGATCTGGAGGGGGCGATGAAAGAGGCCTTCTCGCTCAAGGATCGGTTGGTCTTCCTGGACGTGGTGGTTGATCCCGCAGAAAACGTCTATCCGATGATTGCGGCGGGCAAGGGACACCATGAGATGTATCTGTCACCAGGGAGCGAGTTGGTCTGATGCGACATATCATATCTATCCTGTTGGAGAACGAGTCCGGTGCCCTGGCCCGGGTGGCAAACCTGTTTACCGCACGGGGTTACAATATCGAATCCTTGACGGTAGCGCCGACTGAGGATCTGAGCCTCTCCCGTATGACCCTGGTTACCAGCGGCAGTGATGAGATCATCGAGCAGATCACCAAGCAGCTGAACAAGCTGGTGGACACGGTAAAGCTCGTGGACCTGACCGAGGGGAGTCACATCGAACGCGAGATGATGATGATCAAGCTGCGGGCGGAGCGTACCCAGCGTGAGGAGATCAAGCGTTTGGTGGATATCTTTCGCGGTAAGATCATCGATGTTACGGACACCAGCTATACCGTCGAGCTGACGGGGGCGGTGAATAAACTGAATGCCTTCATCGAGGCGGTGGACGAAGACCTGATTATCGAAGTGGTACGCACCGGTCCCTCTGGCATCGGCCGCGGATCGAAGGGGCTCGGGCTCTGATTCTGTGGTTCAAGTAATAAAATGAAGCATATAACGCAAAGATCGCGGAGAAACGCAAAGGTCGCAAAGGTTATCATTTAAATTTCTTTTGCGCGCTTTGCGTTTCATTGCGTGCATTGCGTTATAAATTACAGCTCTCTAAGGCTGATAATGTTTCCGCATATTCAACACCTATAATTTTCCGAAG
Organism: gamma proteobacterium symbiont of Ctena orbiculata; assembly: GCA_003094555.1. Lineage (GTDB taxonomy): Bacteria > Pseudomonadota > Gammaproteobacteria > Chromatiales > Chromatiaceae > Thiodiazotropha. The sequence continues at coordinate 1,974 of NATW01000024.1, read as the reverse complement.
GAATCAACATGGCTATCAACGTTTACTACGACAAAGACTGCGACCTGAGCATTATCAAGGGTAAGACGGTCTCTATTATCGGCTACGGCTCCCAGGGGCATGCCCATGCCAATAACCTGCAGGACTCCGGTGTGAGTGTCATCGTCGGCCTGCGTGAGGGTTCTCCTTCGGCCATCAAGGCACAGAATGCGGGACTGACAGTAAAGTCGATCGAAGAGGCCGTGGCGGCCGCAGACATCGTCATGATTCTGGCCCCGGATGAGTTTCAGGCAAAGCTCTATCGTGAGCAGATCGAACCGAATATCAAGGAGTCCGCGGCACTCGCCTTTGCCCATGGCTTCGCGATTCACTATAACCAGATCATGCCGCGGGAAGATCTCGATGTGATCATGATTGCCCCCAAGGCACCGGGACACACGGTACGCGACGAGTATGTCAAGGGCGGTGGAATCCCCGATCTGGTTGCGGTCTATCAGGATGCCACTGGTACGGCCATGGACACCGCACTCTCCTATGCCTCAGCCATAGGTGGTGGTCGTACCGGTATCATTGAAACCAGCTTCAAGGATGAGACCGAGACCGATCTGTTTGGTGAGCAGGCAGTACTCTGCGGTGGTGCCGTGGAACTGGTAAAGGCCGGTTTCGAGACCCTGACTGAGGCGGGTTATGCCCCTGAGATGGCCTATTTCGAGTGCTTGCACGAGCTGAAACTGATTGTCGACCTGATGTACGAAGGCGGCATCGCCAACATGAACTACTCCATCTCCAACAATGCGGAATACGGCGAGTATGTGACCGGTCCCAAGGTGATCAACGAGGAGAGCCGCAAGGCGATGCGGGAGGCCCTGCATAATATTCAAAGTGGTGAATATGCCAAGCAATTCGTCTCCGAGGGTGCCCTCGGTTATCCCTCCATGACCGCCTATCGCAGGCTCAATGAGGCCCATTCCATCGAGCAGGTGGGTGGGCAGCTAAGGGCGATGATGCCTTGGATAAAAAAGATCGTCGATAAGTCCAAGAACTGATCGTCACAAGCTTTGACACCGGGTGCGGTTTACACCGCACCCGGTATCACTGGATATGTGCCACAGCTTAGGTTTTGTAGATGGGCTGAGCGCCAAACTTCTGGTGGATCAGATTGCTGACCTGAGGAGTAATCTGGGTTGCCTGGGCCAGTCTGTGCAGATATTGGGCCTCAGCCTGAGTATCGAGATCGATGGCCATCAGTGACATGGCATAGATCTGCTGTTCCATCCCTTGGGGTATGGCGCGTACGAAGCCCTCCAGATCCAAAGGTTGTGCAAGTTCGTTGCGCACGAATTCAACCTCGTCCTGGGTCACTTCACCAAGTTTGCCGATAATCTTCTGCTGCTCTTCACTATCAACATTCCCGTCTGCCTTGGCGGCATTGATCATGGCACGGATCAATAGGGTCGCCTGATCCGTTGCCTGCTGATAGTCCATGCCCTGAGGCAGGTGATCGCTGGACGTGAAATGGGCGGCAGCCTGGCCGCCCTGCTGCCCGCCGAATTGAGACATGGCGGCACCGATCAGGCCTCCCAATCCCGCGCTTCCGGCACCTCCGCCAAGCAGGCCGCCAAGCAGATCGGTGAGACCACCGGCGCCTGACTGGCCAGACCCCTGGGCTCTGTTGCCGCCTAACATGTCACCAAGTCCACCGGCTCCCTGCTGAGCGCCGCCGCCTCCCAGTACACTGCCGAGGATATCGCCGAGTCCACCCCCGGACGAGGACTGGCCGCCTCCCATCATGGAACCGATTACGGAACCCAGGATATTGGAGCCGGAACCACGGGACAAAACGCCGCTGTTGAGTATGCTTCCAAGCAATTTTATCGCATCTATGTTAGCCATAATTCATGATCCCATTTTAAGCTGTCAATGATCAGGTGATTTCTATAGCCCCAAGGGCACTTCCTGCGGGGCGCACCCCAAGGGCACTTCCTGCGGGGCGCA
>NATW01000023.1 GCA_003094555.1 gamma proteobacterium symbiont of Ctena orbiculata | reverse complement strand
CGCGCTACCCCAATTATCGACACGGATGACCCTGGCTGAAAGCTCCAGGTACTCTCCTGCCCCCGGCCTTTTGATAGAGAGCTGGTAGTTACCATCAATCTTGGCTGAGGTCGGGCATGTTATGAAGAGGCCCGATTCGCTTAGATCCTTGATGATGCACGTCTGCCCGGCACCATCGGCCCTAGATAGTTCAGGGTTTTACCGATTGTTGTGGAGACAGGGCTCAATCCTTGAGTCGAAAACCGATATCGATGGTGACCTGCCAGTGGGCCACCTGGCCGTTATCGATATGCCCACGGGTTTCGACGACCTCAAACCAGTTCATGTTCTCGATGGTCTCACCCGCACGCGCAATGGCATTGCGAATGGCATCGTCGGTGCTGGTCTGGGATGAACCTACCAGTTGAATCTTCTTGTAGACATGATCGGACATAAAAAACCTCCAGGTTTTTTTTTGAATTTTGAATGTTGAATTTATGTGTATTTTAAAATTACTCTTCAAGTTGTTCTTTCAATCGATACAACGCCTCCAGCGCCTCACGTGGGGTCAGCTCATCGGGCTCGATTTCAATCAACAGCTGTTCAACTGCTGATGCTTGAGGGCACTCGGGCTCAGTATCGAACAGGGGCAGCTGGCTCTGCTGCTGCTCGGCATGGCGCTGGGCGCTGGCCTCCAACTCCAACAGGCGCTGTCGTGCCCTGATAATCACCGGTTTCGGAACCCCTGCCAGGGTAGCCACCTGAAGACCATAACTCTGGTTGGCCGGTCCCTCCCGCACCGCGTGCAAGAAGACAATGCTATCTCCATGTTCCACCGCATCCAGGTGCAGGTTGCTGATGCCGGGATACTCCTCCGGCAGGGTGGTGAGTTCGAAGTAGTGGGTGGCGAAGAGAGTGTAAGCGCCCAGGCAGGTGGCCAGTTCCACCGCACAGGACCAGGCCAGGGAGAGGCCGTCGAAGGTGGAGGTGCCGCGCCCGATCTCATCCATCAGCACCAGGCTCTGGGCTGTGGCGTTGTGCAGGATGTTGGCGGTCTCCTCCATCTCCACCATGAAGGTGGAACGCCCCCCGGCCAAGTCGTCGGAGGCACCGATACGGGAGAAGATGCGGTCGATGGGACCGATCCGCACCGACGCGGCGGGCACGAAGCTGCCGCTATAGGCGAGCAGGACGATGAGGGCGATCTGGCGCATGAAGGTCGATTTGCCGCCCATGTTGGGGCCGGTGATAATCAGCATCCGCTGCTGGTCATCAAGGCTGACACTGTTGGCGACGAAGGGATCGCTGCTGACCTGTTCCACCACCGGGTGGCGGCCATCGCTGATCTGCAGCCCCGGCTCCTCCGTCATCAGCGGGCAGACCAGGTTCAGGCCTTGGGCCCGCTCCGCCAGGTTGCACAACACATCCAGTTGGGCCAGCCCTTCGGCGCACTGCTGCAGTGGTGGCAGCTCCTCGCAGAGTTGATCGAGCAGCCTTTCGTAAAGATACTTCTCCCTGGCTAGGGATCGCTCTCGGGCGCTCAGCACCTGATCCTCGAACTTCTTCAGCTCCGGGGTGATGAAGCGCTCCGCCCCCTTCAGGGTCTGGCGGCGGATGTAGTCGTCCGGTGCCTTGTCGGACTGGCCGCGACTGATCTCTATGTAGTAACCATGGACCCGGTTGTAGCTCACCTTGAGGGTGGATATGCCGGTGCGCTCCCTTTCCCGGCTCTCCAGATCGAGGAGGAATTGATCCGCATTCTGAGAGAGGGCGCGCAGCTCATCCAGCTCCGCGTCATACCCCTGGGCGATGACCCCGCCGTCGCGGATCAGCATCGGTGGCTGTTCGATGATGGCGCCGTTGAGGAGCCGGTGAATGGTTGGGTGTTCGCCGATCTGTTGTGCCAGGGCGGGTGTCAGGGGGCTGTCGAGTTGCGCCAGCAGGGGCTGCAGTTGGGGCAGGGTGCCCAGGGCCTCCCGCAGGGTGGCCAGATCCCGGGGACGGGCGCTTTTCAAGGCCACGCGGGCGAGGATGCGCTCGATGTCGCCGATGCCCTGCAGGATCTCCTGCAGCTCGTTGTAGAGACGGGAGGCCAGCAGGACCTCGATGGTGGCATGGCGCCGGGCCACCGCCTCTCTTTGCCGCAGCGGCTGGCTGATCCAACGCCGCAGCATGCGGCTGCCCATGGCGGTGACGGTACGGTCCATGATCCCCGCCAGGGTGTATTGAGGTTGATTCGACAGGGAGTGGACCAGCTCCAGGTTGCGTCGGGTCGCGGCATCGATGATCACGCTCTGCTCCCGATATTCCACCCGCATGCCTCGGATGTGGGGCAGGGCGCCGAACTGGGTCTCCTCCACATACTGCAACAGACAACCGGCGGCGGCCACCGCCAGGGGGTGGTCCTGACAACCGAAGCCACCCAGGTCCCGGGTGCCGAACTGCCGGCTTAACAGTTTTTCCGCAGAATCGAGATCAAAATGCCAGGCAGGTCGTCGGGTCACACCCTTGAGCCGGGTGAGGGTCTCAGGGAGGTTGGAGTCCTCGTCGAGCAGGATCTCCGCCGGGCTGAGGCGTTCGAGTTCACCACTCAATGCCTCCAGACCTTTGAGCTGCTGAACGGTGAAGCGGCCGCTGGCCAGATCCAGGGCCGCCAGACCATAGCCATCGGCCTCGTTGATCGCCAGCAGCAGATTTTCCTGTCGCTCCTCCAGCAGCGCCTCGTCGGTGAGGGTGCCCGGGGTGACGATGCGCACCACCTTGCGCTCCACCGGCCCCTTGCTGGTGGCCGGATCACCGATCTGCTCACAGATCGCCACCGACTCCCCCTGTTTTACCAGGCGCGCCAGATAGCCCTCGGCAGCGTGGTAGGGGACTCCCGCCATGGGGATCGGCTTGCCCGCCGACTGGCCCCGCTTGGTGAGGGTAATATCGAGCAGTCGCGCCGCCTTTTCCGCATCGGCAAAGAAGAGCTCATAGAAATCCCCCATGCGGTAGAAGACCAGCTTGTCGGGATGCTCCCCCTTGATGCCCAGGTACTGTTGCATCATCGGGGTGTGCTGGGACGATTTTGCGGCTTTGGCCATCAGACAGGGTGGGATTATTCGAAGGTGTAGTGCTTTTCCACGTCTTTGAGGATCTCCCAGGTGCACTTCATGCCCGCCGGGAAGGTGATCAGATCGCCGCGGCCGAATTCCTGGGGCTCGCCCCCCTCCGGGGTGACGATGAACTTACCGCGCAGGATGTAGCAGGTCTCGGTCTGGGTGTACTCCCAGTCGAACTTGGAGGCCTCCTTCTCCCAGATCGGCCAGTCGTAGACCCCCTGGATCTCCAGCTTCATGGAGGAGGGGCGGTGTTCGCAGAGTATCTTTTGATCAGTCATGTTGTCCGTTTCGTTATGTTTGGTGAGAAGCCAGCAACAGGGGTGCGGCAAAGAACCAGACGGCAGAGTTTACCCCGAATGAGGGGTGGAGGTTAACCCGGGATTTGCGGTGCGCCAAGGCGCACCCTACTGGGTTCACAATCTCCTCTAATCAGACTACTGTGGGCAGGTTTTAGAAGAGAGGAGAGCTTCACTCACCAGGCCCCCGCGTTAAAATCCGCAAACATTATCAAACTGCCTTGGTTAGGCTTGTCGGCAGGAGGTCAGCGTATGAAGGCATCAACGGCAGAGAGTTATCGGCAGCGGGTGATCCGGGTGGTGGAGTATATCTACGACCACCTGGATGCGGACCTGAGCGTGCATCGCCTGGCAGAGGTCGCCTATCTGTCGCCCTACCACTTTCATCGCATCTACCGGGAACTGGCCCAGGAGACCCTCAATGCCAGTATCAGACGGCTGCGCCTCCATCGTGCGGCTGGCGAGCTGATCCGCTCGACCAAGCCGATTCTTCGCATCGCCAAAGAGGCCGCCTACAGCAGTCCCGAGGCCTTCGGTCGCGCCTTTGCCCAACAGTTTGGTGAGTCGCCGGTAAACTACCGAAACAACCGCAGCGAACGGGCCGACAGGAACGACGGACCCTTTGTGGCGATGCTGCCTGCAGACACCAAGGAGTATCGTGATATGTATACCGTGGAGATCCTCGAAACCGATCCCGTCAGACTCATCGGTTACCCCCATCAGGGCGACTATATGGAGATCGGCCGTGCCTTCGAAAAGCTTGCCATCTACGCCACCAGTCATCAGCTATGTGGTGAATCAACCCGTTCCATCGGCCTCTACTACGATGATCCCAAGAGTGTGGAAGTGGAGCAGTTGAACGCTTTCGCCGGTATGACCCTGGCGGAGGAAACGCAACTGCCAGGGGATGACCAAGCCCTGCAAGTCAGCGAGATACCGGGCGGAACCTGCGCCAGTCTTATCTTCAAAGGGCCCTATGCGGAATTGGAGAAGCCCTACGACTGGTTCTTTGGCGAGTGGCTGCCCCAGAGCGGCTACGAAGCGGCGGACTTCCCTCCCTTCGAGGAGTACCTCAACGATCCGAAGGATACCCCGCCCAGTGAGCTGCTTACGCGGATCAACTGTTTGGTCTATAAAAGTTAGTTGCTGATTACTCTCGTTCCCACGCTCCCCTGTGGGAACGAGGCAACCTAATGAGCCATCATTTTGGGAATTCATTACCCCTGCTCAAAATCGAGATGTAGTTCTGGTATGCGTAGATTCTGTCACGCTGCTTTCCGGTGAGTTCTTCAACTATTTTCAACTCCACAAGCTTCAATATGCCTGACTGAATAGTAGCTGGGGCTAGCGCAGTCTCTTTCTGTAACCAAGCTGATGTTGCAATGGGGCGTTGAACCAGTGCGTGATGCAGTTTTTACAGGGTGCCTGAAAGTCGTCCCTGGATTTGTAGTTTGCCGCGATCATTTTCAGCTTGTTGCAGAAGGCTTTTCGCGGTTTCAATGGTGCTTTGTGCTGTTTCAGAGAATGATTTCAAGATCAAGAAATGCTGACACTATCCCTCATGGCGCATCAATGGCAGTGATCTTTATCATTCAGACCATTGAATGTATCGCCACAAATCTTTCAGTCGCCGACCTTTCTCAGGATTAAGCCAGAGGGCATAGGCGACCCGACCCTCCAGATGGGCTCTGAAATCCTCTACACCCTCCCGGTTCTGACTCTCGGGTCCCCAACGGGTGCAGTTGTAGAGTATCGCCTTGAGTCGATCAAACTCCTCCCTCGGCAGGTTGGGTTGTTGATTGATCACCATGCCTGCCAGGCGTTGAGATTGCGCTTGGGTGCGGAGCCGTGTCTTGCGATGGTTGATCTCAAAGCCCTCTTCGATGGCGATGGCGCCGATCAGGCCCTTAAGAAAGGGCGCTAGCCGTAACAGGTTTCTGTCACCGGAGAAGGCGAGGTCGTCGGCATAGCGGGTGTAGTCCAGACCGAAGCGCTCGGCAACCCCCTGCAGACGGCAGTCGAAGCGCCAGGCGCAGAGGTTGGCCAGGGCCGGGGAGCTGGGGGCCCCCTGGGGCAGGTGCTTGTCGATCAGATGCTTGCGCCTCTGCCAGGGGAGTCTCTCGAAGGCCTCGCCCGCCAGTGCCGGGGAGGTGCTATGGGTAGTCAAGCCCTGCAACAGCCAGGCCACATGGGCGGGATAACCGACCCGGCGGAAGAGGGCGCCGATGCGGGCAATCGGTACGCTGTGAAAGAAATCCTTGAGATCCATGCGCAGCAGAACCGGTTTGCCCAGGTGTGACGCCACAAAGCTTCGGCAGGAGCGGCCGCGACAAAAACCGTGGGCAGCTGGGTGAGGCGGCACCCGGTTGAGGATCTCCCGCAGGATTCTGCGCTGGATCGCCTTGATGCGGGGCTTGGGGATCTCGATCAGACGCAACTTGCCCGAGCGTTTCTCGATCCACTGGTAACGGTAGTGGTGCAGTTTGGATTCCTTGACCTTGCACTGTCGTCGCTCAAGATCGGCGAACCAGGCCAACTCGTGATCGAACAGCCCCAGCCACTCGGCCAGATCCTTGCGTGTCTCCAGGGGGGGCAGGGGCAGGGTGATCAGTCTCTCCGGCGGCCGGCCCATGCGCGGGGGATCGAGCACCAGTCTTGGAGGTTTCGCATCCGGACTGGCAAAGCGTTGTTGCAGTGACACCTCATTCGCAAGAAACGCCATCAGCCTTTGCCGGCTTGGCGGCTGTCCCGCCTCGTAGTGAAACAACAGACGCGAAGCCAGTTGAGCGGCATCGGGGGGGCTATACTCGAGTGCTTGTTCGAGTCGCTCAATCAGGCCGGGTTTGTCCCAGGCACCCGCGAGCACAGAGAGAGCCAACAGACGCAGGTTGGTCGCAAGACTGGACAATCCATTCCCCATCAAGTCGCAGGCGTCCCATATCCGGAAGGCCTTATTGCTAATGAAGTGCGACCGACCTCCGACCTGCTCGTCGGGCCTGTACAACACTGCGTGAAGCGCAGTGCCGTACCGGCAATGAAATGTCAGCTATAACGCCACCCCGGGGTAACCCCGGAGTCTTCCACGGGTTTGCGTGCAAATCTCGTGGAACCGCTCGGAGCGCCGGCCGCAGGGACATGGTGGAAATAATAGGTACTGAAGTCAAGCCATACCACAGAGGCAAGCGTAGGGTGCGGCTTGCCGCACCGTTATCCCTATTCCTGAACATAATTTTCAAACATCAAGACCAAGATTTCATGATATTTAAGTTGTTCTCAATTGATTTTGCCGAATCCGGGTTGTTGAGTAATCCAGGAAGTACATTCAGAAAATCATCACTTAGCAACATGCCAGCC
>NATW01000022.1 GCA_003094555.1 gamma proteobacterium symbiont of Ctena orbiculata | reverse complement strand
TCAGCAGTCAGCAGTCAGCAGTCAGCAGTCAGCAGTCATGTAAGTCTGCCGATGGCACCGCTCACTGTCATCTGCGGGAAGGGAATCTCCCATCCGTTCTCCGTGCAGGCATCGACACACCAGCGTTGTATGGCGCGCCGCAGGCGATTGTAGAGATCGCCGAGCTCACCACTGAAGTCCGCAATCACGGTAATGTCCAGTGAAGAGCTATTGGCCTGGGAAAACTCAACCCGCAAATTGAGCAGATAATCACCATAGCCCTCCTGCTCCAAGCGTTGCTGAATCGTGTTGCGCAGGATTTCCGGGATGGTTTCGGTGCTCTGCTGCTGCAGTGCGTAACTGACACCAATAATCTCTTTGATGCGGAAATTGGTTGCCAGATTGCGTGGTGATGCGGCGAGAAAATCACTGGTTTGGTAGGTTTTCTGGGCCCCGCCCCGTTCCACCAGCCGTACCAGTTCCGGGGAGATTCCGATGACCCGTCCCCTGACCCCATCACTGAGTATCACCCAATCATCCTTGTGGCATGGAAACCAGGGCTCTTCTGGATTGCAGGGTCGCGATTTTTGGTCGACCAGCTCTTTGATTGGCACACGCAGAGTGATCCCCGCATCCGGATTATCCAGGATGGAAAAGACATTGATCTGCTCAACCCGCCAGGGTAATCCATCCAGAAAGATGCGCTCCCCCTCACGTACGGAACCAATGTTCAGAAACAGCTGTATCTGGTGCCAATATCTGGGTAAAGCCTGGCGCAGTCCGAGGACAATACCCAACAGCAAGAGGATGCCCAAACTCAACAACACCCAATCCTCGACAATATAGAAAACCACCATTGGACCGACGAGGATCAGAACTGTGGTCACTATTCGATGTGCCAGCTCCAATAATCTGATGCGAAAACTGCGATGTTTCTTCTTAAATCCAGGCATCAAGCGCCGCATCACCTTGTCGCTGACACGGGACAGAAGAACGATGCCTGCAACCACCAGCAGCGCTTCAATCAGATACAGGCCACGACGTTGAAAGAACTGCTTCAAGTAGTCCTGAGAGGCATCTGTTATCGAGACCTCCGAAGCGAGTATTTCATCTAGCTGCAGCTGTGCCGATTGATATTCACTGCTCATGAATGCGTGATTCTTTCGCCACTTTTCAGCCACCGCACCGAGAGAGTCTTGCAACTTTTCCGAATCACTCTTCTGGCTTAACAGATCCACATTTTGCAGGGCATCGTCAAGAATCTTCAGCCTCTCACCGTAATAGGCGATCTTCTCCTTCAACTCCGATTTCTGACGTACCTTGGACGTCATATCCTTCATCTCATCGATGGCTGGCTTAAGCAATGAAAACAACTCCTGCTTGAGATCGAATTGAGTCTCTTCCTCACCGCGCAGGCTTGTCAGGTCGAGGCCCGCGGAAATATTCTCGAAGTTTTCCACCGTACGCGAGAGCTCCGCATTGAGCTTCTCCATCTGTTGCCTTAGTGACTCCTTCTGTGTCTCCGACTCAGCGCCGGCAATACGCTTGCTCAGTAGCGCAATATCCTTTTCCATATTCTCCCTGATGTTTACCAGATTCAGCAGCGTAGTATGGGTAGCGCTCTGCTTGTCAGCGACCGCGCCAACTTCCTCCTCGGCAAACGCCAAGCACGGCAGGTTCAGGAACAGCACAATGCAAGATAGCGAAATGAGACGCTGGATGAATCGGTATGTCACTATAGTCATATTCATATCTTCACAAATAGCAGAACCCTGGATTATTCAGCCCTCGCTGCTCATTGGAACAGGCCATACTTACCCGCTACTGCAACCACGGTGACCAACAATCCCAACAAGAGGTTGACCAATATGAGTTGTCGTATGAGGCCAACCGCCGCCACGGCCTTCGGCTTGTCATCGTCTTTCAGGGCCTTCCCGATCCGCTGATAGGGTATGGCATAGATAAAGACAAAAATAGCGGACATCACGACGCCAACCACTGACATGAAACCCACCCACAAGCCGATACTCTCTTCATAGAGGGTGAACAACATCCAGAAACCACTCGCCAGAATGGCGAGAACAGCCCCCCAAACCCAGGGGAAGAAGCCATCAAACACACGCACAAGCAGAGGCAACCGTTGGGGTGGCTCCAAAACATCATTCAACGCGGGACGCAGAACCATATGCGCAAAAAACATCCCTCCAACCCAAACAATGACACCCAGGATATGCAGAGTCATAGCAATCAACATAAAACCCCACCCCCACAAGGTGGCTGATTAATGAAGCTTGCCCCATTGTGCCTAACCGCCACCCGATCTCCAACTCTTATACTGTTGAATGTGGTCCTTCCAGGAGATCCGAAACCTGCTCCCGTCAACCCGATTTACCCCTCGCAGCCCGGATAAACATAACCGGCAAAGAAGTTTGAAAAACTGCACCCGGCTAGGTAAACTACCCGATTCCCTGCCAATTTGGCGGGATTCACGCGTTGACTGGCGTCCTAATTGGGATGCCTTTTTTGTTTTATGGGTATGTACATGGTCGACTCTTTGATGACGACTTACAATCGGTTACCTATAACCTTCCTGCGGGGCGAAGGCGCCCGTTTGTGGGATGAACAGGGCCGTTCCTATCTTGACGCCATCGCAGGCATCGCGGTCTGTGGGCTGGGCCATGCTCACCCTGAGATTCGAGACGCCTTGTGTGAACAGGCCGGAACCCTGCTCCACACCTCCAATATCTATGGCATTGCCAATCAGGAGAAACTGGGCCAAAGGCTTTGTGACCTGGCCTCCATGGAGCGGGTATTTTTCGCCAATTCCGGTGCCGAGGCGAATGAAGCGGCGATCAAGATCGCCCGCCTCTATGGCAACAAAAAAGGGGTCAAGAATCCCGCCATCATCGTCATGGACCAGAGTTTCCATGGTCGCACCCTTGCCACCCTGAGCGCTACCGGTAACCGCAAGGTTCAGGCCGGATTCGAACCCCTGGTACAGGGTTTCGTGCGTGTCCCATACAACGATATCGAAGCGATCATTGAAATAGCCAACAACAGCAACAACGTGGTAGCTGTGCTTGTTGAACCCATCCAGGGCGAGGGCGGAATCAATATCCCCAAAGCGGATTACCTGAACCGGATACGTGAGATTTGCGATGCCAACGAGTGGCTGATGATGCTGGATGAAATCCAGACCGGGATTGGTCGTACCGGTCGCATGTTCAGCCATCAACACAACCAGATCATCCCGGATGTCATGACCCTGGCAAAGGGGCTTGGCAACGGCGTTCCTATCGGGGCCTGTCTGGCAAGCGGTGCTGCAGCCGAGGTATTCTCACCCGGGAATCATGGTTCCACCTTTGGCGGCAATCCACTCGCCTGCCGGGTAGCACTGACGGTACTGGATAGCATTGAATCCAACCAGTTGGTAGCCAGAGCCGCCCAACTGGGTGAACGCATGCACCAGGGTTTCCAATCCAGGCTTGGTACACAACAAGGCGTGGCCTCAATTCGTGTCTCCGGGCTTATGATCGGCATCGAACTAGACCGGCCATGCTCCGAGCTCGTAACCCAAGCCCTTGAACAGGGCATATTGATCAATGTCACCGCTGATCGGGTGGTACGACTGCTGCCACCGCTGATCATCAGTGATAGTGAATGCGATGAAATCATCGACATGGTCAGTGAGCTGATCATGGGATACCTCTGATCGCCCGGTTGAGAAAACAATTATGACAAGGCATTTTCTTTCAATTCTCGATCTCAGCAGTGACGAACTGCATGCATTGATTCGCAGAGCCAGTGAGCTCAAACGCATGCAGCACAGAACCGATACCCATACGCCGTTGAAAGGCAAAAACCTCGGTATGATATTCGAGAAATCATCCACCCGCACCCGTGTCTCCTTCGAAGTGGGCATGTCGCAGCTGGGTGGACACGCCCTGTTTCTCTCTCCCAGGGATACGCAACTGGGACGTGGTGAACCGATCGAAGACAGCGCGCGCGTGTTATCGCGCATGCTCGACATCATCATGATCCGTACCTACGATCAATCGATCCTGGAACGGTTTGCCGCCCATTCCCGGGTACCTGTCATCAATGCCCTCACCGATCTCCTCCATCCCTGCCAACTGCTGGCGGATATGCAGACCTATTTCGAACATCGGGGTGAGATTGGTGACAAACGAGTGGTCTGGATTGGTGACGGTAACAATATGTGCCACTCCTATATCAATGCAGCCAGGCGCTTCGGCTTCCACTTGAATATCGCATGTCCTGAGGGTTACGATCCCGATCAATCGATACTGGAGGCCGCCCAGGATCAGGCCTGTATCGTGAGAGACCCGCTACAAGCAGCCGTAGGCGCCGACCTGGTAGTCACTGATGTATGGGCCAGCATGGGACAGGAAGAGGAACAGAAACAGCGGGAGAAGGCGTTCGCCCGTTACCAGGTGAACGATGAGCTGATGGCGCAAGCGGCCGATGATGCACTTTTCTTTCACTGCCTGCCTGCCCACCGGGGCGAAGAAGTCAGCGCTTCGGTCATTGACAGAGAAGATAGCGTGGTATGGGACGAAGCGGAAAACCGCCTCCATTCTCAAAAGGCGTTATTGGAGTTTCTTCTACTCGGCAGGTAAACAGCCTTTAAAAAATGTGGCCTGTTTCGAAACTAGGAACGTTGTGAGTTGTAAAATGCCCGATATTTGTCGGACTGAGAGGTTGCCATGAAGAGATTCGCTATTTCGATCTTCTGCCTGCTACTACTGCCTGCAGTGGTTCAAGCCAAGACCTACTATGTCACCGACACCTTCAAGATCGCCATGCGTACGGGCGAGAGTATCAAACACCGTATAACCCGGTACATCGATACCGGCACCGCGGTGGACGTTATATCCATCAACAAGGAGTCCGGCTACAGCAAGGTCAGAGTCGGGACGAGAGAGGGCTATGTGCTCACCCGCCAGCTGCTGCGCGAGCCGGTGGCACGTACTCAGCTCGAGACCATGCGCAAGGAGATCAATGCGTTAAAGGCGGCGCCGGGAGAACTGCGCCGCAACCTGGCTGATCTACAAAAGAGTCATCGTGAATTGCTAGCCTCCCACAAGTCACTGCAACAGATAAAAGACAAGCAGGAGCAGGAACTGCAAAGCATCCAGAGAACCGCCTCCAATGCCATACGTATCTCCAACGAGCGCAATGAGCTGCGCAAGCAGGTCGCCGACCTGACCCGGGAGGCGGAAGAGCTGAAGCAGGAGAACCGTGACCTCAGCAATCAAGCCACCCGCGACTGGTTCCTCATCGGTGCAGGCGTCATCATCGCAGGGATACTGATTGGATTGATCCTGCCCCATCTTCGTTTTCAGCGCCGACGCAGCTCCTGGGGTTCTCTCTGATTGACTCTCTCCGCCCGCAACCGTAAACCGGTGGTTGCGGACTCCCCTTCCCCTACCGCCAAGCAATCCGGCCGCAGGCGAGTGAAGCATTAAGTTCCTACTGTAAAAGCCGCTAGAACAGCAAGGGGGACGATTGCTGTTGTGTCCTCGCTATTGATTTAAGTCCAAACAGATATTCAGGTACAAACCATGAATGACATCGCTTTCGAATTTGTACAGCAATTGGGCACCGAACTGTCAACCGGCAATCTCAAGCTACCCGCTTTTCCCGACGTTGCGGTTCGCGTCAAGCAGGTCCTGGAGAGTGCCGATGTATCCGCCGACAAAGTGGCAAAAGTGGTTGGCAGCGACCCGGTACTCACAGCCAGGCTGTTGAAAGTGGCTAATTCAAACTTTGCCAACCGCAGTGGCGCTCAGATCAAGGACCTGCGTACCGCGGTGGCACGCTTGGGTTACGACCTTGCCTACAGTACCGCGGTCTCCATCGCAGTGGAACAGATCATGGATTCGAAGTCTGTGGACACTATTCGGGATCAACTCAAAGCGCTCTGGCAACATAGCGTGAATGTTTCCGCCATTGCCTATGTGATCGCCAAAAATCACTCTAACGTGAATCCCGATGAGGCCATGCTGGCCGGGCTACTGCACGATATCGGCAAGTACTACATCTACACCCGGGCCAAGGACCACCCGGAACTGTTCGATAATCCGGAGAGCATCGAGGAACTGCAGAAGAACTGGCACACAGGTATTGGCCACGCCATTCTCGAGACCTGGCATTTCAGTGATGACATCGCCAATACCGCCAGTGACCATGACGATCTGCAACGCGTGCATCTGGGGAAACCCGATGTCACCGATGTGATTATTACAGCCAATCTGTGTGCCTACTGGGAAAAACTGGGTGACGATTTTGACTGGGACAAGGTTACCGCCAGCCAACGCCTGAACCTCGATCATGCTGCCATTCAGGCCATCCTGGAGGCATCGGGAGAAGAGATACAATCGATCATGCGGGCATTGGGCTGCTAACGGGATTGGCGGGAAGGCGGGTAAACGGCGCATCTGTCGCTTATAAAAAAAAGCCGTCGGCGATACCGGCGACCTGGTCGTTTAAGCCATGCTGTGTGGCTACTTCTTAAATGTTCGCCGCCGCGCGATTGAAATCACTCAACAGGCGATCACCCAGATAGTTCAACACCAGGATACCCTTCTTCAAACCAAGATTGTTGTAGATGGGCACCGCAAAGCGCATCACAGATTTGATCGGGCGCTCGATCTTCCCCTCTTCAATGTTCAGATCCAGGGGTGATATA
>NATW01000021.1 GCA_003094555.1 gamma proteobacterium symbiont of Ctena orbiculata | reverse complement strand
TGCTGGACAAGCCTGAGGGTGCCGTCCTCACTCAGTATTCCCAACAATTTATTGTGCTTGTTTTTGAGAATCGTGGTCGCACTGTCCCCTGAGGGGTGCCTCACACAGAAGGTTGTCCAGCCATACTCTCTCAGGTGTATCAATCCCAGCTGTTGCTGCTCGTTGAGATAGCTTTTCGGGTCAGAGGGTATGGCGCTGATGCCGATACGTCTATCCACAGGAAGTCTACCTGTCAAAGTTTTTATACGTTGTTATTTTTACATAAACAATAAAAATGCCAAAGAAATAGAAGTTATTTGAAAACAGTAAGATACATTTGACTATCAATTTATTGAAGCTTGAATTGCCCAGCGAGTGTAAAAATATCCGACATAGTTATACAGTAGTCGAAGGGTTTCAGATTATTTAAAAAACAATAATGTAAGTCCTTGATATTATTAGTCCTGAACTGGCTGGGGAGTTTCGATGTGCTCAGGTAATAGTCTCTTAACAGCTTGATTATGGTGGGATAAATTCCTTAAAGCAGAGCAAGGGGAGGGCCATTTTTGGTGATGACCTGCTGATCAGAACTCCCTATACTGGGTCTGCTATCCAAAACAATCCCTAGATGAGGGTGTTTGCGGCAAGCCATCGCGGGGCTGCCGCCACGGGAGATCTACATCACCTAAACCGTTACGAGCGGTTTAGGGGGTACACAAGAAAAATGGGGAGTTTTTATGTCTTCGTCCGATCAGACAACACATCAGGAGAACCTGTCTCTGGGGGCATCTGCCCAGGAGTTTCTCGACTATTGCGCCGCAGAGAAAGAGCGTCGACTCAACTCAGGGGAGGCATTCGACGAGGAGACATTCGATCAGGCCATACAAATGGTGGTCAATAAGTTACGTGTGCTTGCGGATGAGGGTTGGTCATGATCATAAACTCCATCAAGGCGAACAATGTCCTGAAGTATACCGACCTGGATCTCAAGGATATTCCTGAACGGGGTCTGATAGCCATATCCGGTCCCAACGAGTCGGGCAAGAGTACCATTGGTGAGACGGTCTGCTTCGCCCTCTTCGGCAGAACCTTCTCCCTGGATGTGAATGACCTGACCAAGGTAATCCGCTGGGGCGATACCCACTGTTCGGCGAAACTGGAATTCACGCCGAGGGACGGTGTTCGCTATCGTCTGGATCGCTTTCTCGATGATGCGGGAAATCACAGTGCCCGACTATCTATTGCCACAGCCGACAGCAATGACGAACCGATTGCACGGGGTGTGGAGCAGGTGGCTGACAAGGTGTATGAACTGATCGGTTATGAATTTGAGGAGTTCGTGGAGTCTTTCTATCTGGCGCAGCGTGAGATCACAACACCCCATCCCCATAGCTTTGCGGTGAAGACCATGGCTGGGTTGGTAACCCTGGAGTATGTGAACGAGGCATGCCAGGAGGACAAGGGCGCCACCCTGAATGAGGTTGAACAGCGTAAATCGGAACAGATCAGCGTGCAGAATCAGATCGATGAGCTGAATATCGATCACAGCCTGATGCCGTCCCTGCAGGGGGAGCACAATGAGGTGAGCCGCCATATGGAGGATTCGACGGATCTCATTGAGCAGTTGGAGAATGCATCCATAACCTACCAGGATGTCCTGCCGAGACGGGAGGCGGATCTCTCCAGCGCCGGACGTACTGGCTTCATGGCATTCCTGTTTCTGCTGATTGCACTGCTTGTGGGTGGGGCGTGGTTTCTGTTGGCGAAGCTGCCCGAACATGCCTTTGCCCAGCAGTTGACTCAGATGCTGAGTAACAATCTGTCAGCCTGGCAGGATTCCATGATCCCCTGGTTACTCTATGGCGCGGGTGGGTTTGGGTTGTTGTTCGTGATCCTCTTGATTCGACGAGGCGCTAAAAAGAGCAGCGCAAAGACCTACGATGAAGCGGCGGCCGGTCTGGTGAAGGCCCTGGGTGACCTGGATGGTCTCTCCGCTGTAGTCATCCGCAATGAGCTCGATGATGAAGCGGATTCCAACCAGCTGGATGAGGATACCGAGAGCCTCGAAGAGACAGAGGCCGAACAGCCGGACCAGACGGAAGCGGAGCCGGCGGTTGTGGATCATGCCGCACGGGAGCGCCTGAGTCAGCGGATCAGCGACTGGAGTGTCTCTATCGCCGAGGTCAGAGACGGGGTGGCAGAGGAAGAGGCCCAACTAAGGCGTGTTATGGAGACGGACCGGCGCCGCCTGGGTCAGCTCGATTCTGTCATCGACCAGGAGCAGGAGCGTTTGGACAGGGCCGAGCAGCTGCATCAGATCAAGACCAATCTACAACAGAAGATCGATGACAAGCAGCGCCACATGGAGATCTGCGCCGTGGCGGATCAATTGATTCAGGGTGCGACCAGAGAGGTCTCGCATAAATTCAACCACAAGTTGCGTGGTCTGGTGAGCAAGACCCTGCCACTGTTTACTGAGAATCGCTATGAACATCTGCAGATCGATGATGACTTGAGTGTGCGAGCCTTTTCCAGTGAAAAGCGTGACTTTATGGATCTGGATGAGATATCCAGCGGCACCCAGCGTCAGATCATGCTGGCCGTGCGCCTGGCGTTGTCCCAGGAGTTGGTCAATCGTGCCATACAGGGGAGTCAGTTCCTGTTCCTTGATGAGCCGTTCGCCTTTTTCGATCAGAAGCGCACACGCAGTTCACTCACCGTACTACCCACATTGAGCGAGGAGTTGAATCAGATCTGGATTGTCGCTCAGGATTTTGCGGACGACCTGAAATTCGATATGCATGTACAGTGTGACAGAGAGAGTGATTCCATTTCGCTGAAACAGGGCTAGCCTGTTATCGCTTGCCATCCATTATGTTGTGGGTTACGGCTATAGGTGTCTGATCTACCAGTCAGCCAAGTCATGTCTGCGCTGGATAATGCGCTGGCGACTAGCGGTAGTGCTGTGTTGTGTGCGCCACCCGGTTCGGGCAAGACTACCCTGGTTCCTCTGCAGTTGTTACAGGCCTCCTGGTTGGACGGTCAAACCATTCTATTGCTCGAACCCCGCCGCCTGGCCGCCAGGATGGCGGCGGCCCGCATGGCCCAATTGTTAGGTGAGGCTGTCGGAGAACAGGTGGGGTACTCCATACGCCTGGAAAGAAAGGTCTCTCCAAGGACCCGTGTCGAAGTGGTGACCGAGGGCATCTTGACCCGCCGATTGCAGCACGATCCTCAACTGCAAGGGATCGGTCTGCTGATCTTCGACGAGTTCCATGAACGCAACCTGCATAGCGATGTGGCCTTGGCCCTGGCGCTCGATGCCCAACAGGGCCTGCGTGAGGATCTGCGTCTGCTGGTGATGTCGGCAACCCTCGAAACCGATCGAATATCCGCTCTGTTGAATGCTGCGCCCGTTATCACCGCCGAAGGCCGACACTATCCTGTAACCCATCACTATCTTGGGTTGCAGCTTGAGAAAAGGAGAATCGCACAGCAGGTTTCGCAGGCTGTCACCAGGATCTGGCATCAGGAGCCGGGTGATATCCTGGTCTTTCTCCCCGGCGTGGCCGAGATCAGACGAGTACAGGCATTGATCTCGAACCACTTTGCCGAGTCTGAGCTGCCACCCTTGATCACACCCTTGTATGGAGATCTGCCTAAGGCGGAGCAGGATCTTGCGTTGCTCCCCGATAAGCACAAGAGACGTCGAATCGTACTCACCACATCCATTGCCGAGACAAGTCTGACTATCGAAGGGGTGAGTGCCGTGGTCGACTCTGGTTGGTCACGTCTACCAAGATTTATACCAGCAATCGGAATGACCCGCCTGGAGACAGTGACGGTTTCAAAGGCTGCCGCCAAGCAGCGCGCCGGGAGGGCGGGCCGTCTCGGCCCGGGAAACTGCTATCGCTTATGGACCCAGGACTACCAGGATCAGTTAGCGGAACATCACCCGGCGGAGATCCTGCAGGCCGATCTGGCGCCCCTGGCCCTGGAACTCGCAGCCTGGGGTGTGGCCGATCCCAAGGATCTGCGCTGGCTGGATCCACCGCCCCTGGCTACCTACAGCCAGGCCTGCGACCTGCTGCAAGGCTTAGGCGCAATGGATGCGCGGCGTCTGCTTACGCCAACAGGAAAAAGTATGGCCAGGCTGCCCGCCCATCCACGCCTGGCACATATCCTGGTCAATGCTAATCAGGGCGATCGTCGACTCGCCTGTGACCTGGCGGCACTCTTGAGTGAGCGGGATATCGTGCAGCGTCAGCGAGAGAACCAGCCGGGAGCAGACCTGGAACAGCGTCTACATCTTCTTTCAGCTTGGCGAAATCGAGCGCGTGGAGGCGATGTCAAAGGAATCGATACGAATGCCTGTAAAAGAGTCGATAGGATCAGCAGGGATTGGCACCGGCGCATACAACACCAGGATGCAGACGCTTACCCTTCCGATCTGTCTATGGCGCAGCTCCTGGTCCTGGCCTATCCCGATCGGTTAGGGCAAAGGACTGGACATGGCCGCTTTCGTCTCTCCAATGGCCGTGCAGCACTACTGCATGATACGGATCCTTTGGCGGCACAGGATTTCCTGGTTGTCGCAGAACTGGATGCCGGCGAGATCCAAGGTCGGGTGCGATTGGCGGCCGCAATCACTGAAGCGGAGATTCGTCAGCTTCCCGATATGCGAATCGAAGCCACATCGTCGGTTGTATGGGATAAGCGGGAGCAGCGGGTGAAGGCGTTTGCTGAAGAACGGGTTGGCGCGGTGGTCCTGGATTACCGTCCCCTCGTCGATCCCGATCCTGAACTGGTCGTCAGTGCCATGCTGGAGGGTCTCTCCGAGATGGGATTGACTGTACTACCCTGGAGTAAACAGCTTCGTCAATGGCAGCTGCGGGTATGCTGGCTTGGCAGTCAACTCGATGATTCTGGCTGGCCCGATCTCTCCGATGAGTGGTTGGCGGCACATCTTCAAGACTGGCTGGAGCCTTGGCTGTCCGGGATCAACAGCCGGGAGCAGCTGCAGCGTCTCGATCTGCGCGGGATACTTCAGGCGAGACTCGATTGGCAACAACAACAGCAATTGGAGCGTGATGCCCCCAGTCACCTTAAGGTACCCAGTGGTTCCAGGATCCCGCTCCGCTACACCATGCAGGCGGCTCCGATCCTCCCGGTCAGATTGCAGGAGATGTTCGGTTTGGCGGATACACCCAGAGTCTGTGCCGGCAGGGTGCCAGTCATGCTGCACCTGCTCTCCCCGGCGCAACGGCCGATGCAGATAACCGATGATCTGGCAGGATTCTGGGAGAGAACCTATCCAGAGGTGAAAAAAGAGTTAAAGGGGCGCTATCCCAAGCACTATTGGCCGGACGATCCCATGCACGCTGTCGCAACCGCCAGGGCTAAGCCAAGAAAATCATGAATCGTCCCTGCTCACGGAATTTCGGTTCACACTGGGTTTTTCTTGATAAAAGGATTGCTCATTAGGGGAGATAGATATTTAGAGCCGGCTTCCTCAATCAGCGCACCAACACCGCGCAGGTTAAACGGAAAATAGACGATACTCGTGAATTGATGGGTTTTATGGGGCCAGATATTAATCCACTGTTCTTCCGTGCCAAGTAGTTCGAATGCATCGAGTTTGCGATTAAAGGCCTCCTTGATGGTTTCAAACATGAGCTGTATTCCCGGGGAGTATTTTGCCCAGCGTTCGTCATAACCGATTTTCAGTACCCACCAGCGATTTGAATGTTGAACCATCAACTGCACCGCTATCATCGCTCCGTTTAACAGGAGTGCACTGATGACGAGTTTCCTCGTCTGGCTCAGGTACCTGCAGTAAATGGTGAAAAATCGCTTTAAGTCAGGTCGGCAATTTATAGCGCTGTTATTCCGGCCCTTCCAGTTCGCTTGCTCTATTCCGAAGGCCTTGTCGAGAAGCCGGTTCAGGTCAGTTTGATCGGGGTAGTAAAAATCAACGTACACTTCCCCCTGGTCGGATAGACGTCTGCGGGCACGTCGGAAATCCTGTTTTCGCCGGGAGGGTAGTTTCAGTAAGTAGTCATCCCAGTTAGAATTTATTTCAATAAACGGGGATCCGGTATTAGGAATTTTGAAGATTATCCCATGCTTTGCAGCCAATTTCTCAAATACTTCGATAGAGAGATCGCCAGCGGGTAATCGGCCTAGATGAGTGGGTCTTCCTTTTTTAATTATCGATTTACATAGCTGAATCAGAGATTCCTTGTCCGCGTAAATCAGCCCGCCTGGTTCATTGAGTTTGGATACGCCAATGATTTCATACCAGATTATTCCCTTTTTTGTTATAGCGTACAAAGGAGCAATCGCGTTCACATGATCATGCTT
>NATW01000020.1 GCA_003094555.1 gamma proteobacterium symbiont of Ctena orbiculata | reverse complement strand
TGCAGGTATTGCAGTGGTTTCAACGCTATATCCCCTATGTGGATCTTGAGAGCAGGGATATCGGTCTCAGCCTCAGCTACTTTGGACCAGAGGGCTGGGTATTCAGTGCTGTATATTTCAAGTATGACTATTCAGAGGATATAAGCCGTCTGGGTGACGACTACAGGGTGATCTTCATCTTTCCCCTGAATGCCCTGGACCTGGCTTCCGGGCTTGATGAATATCGTTATTCATTGGGTGTCGGCAGGTTAATCGACGACATCAGCATCGACCTGGACTGGACCCGCAGCCGTTCGGCGGTGGATCAAAACTACGCGTCAGTGATCAGTCTCTCTGCAGATTTTCCCCTCAGTGATGAAATCAGTTTGAGTCTGATGGGGGGGATGCAGGAGGTCGACTATAGCGAGGATCAGATCTTGTTCGCCAATCTCGGACTTACCCTGTACTGGTAGTTCTTCGAATTACTTCCGATGATCCCTGGCCAAGACGGATCACACTTTTCTCTCAGAAACCTCCGTTCTGAAATTCCCATGTCAACCCGACAGCCTCTATCGCGTTAATCCCTACAGGTAACGGAATATTTCGTGCCCCAAGGATTTACCAAGTATTAAGAGGACAAAGCAATGAAACGATTTAGCATCAACTGGCTGCTGTTGGGGATTCTCTCCCTGACCCTGCTCCTGACGGGGTGTGGCGGTGGCGGTTCAAGTTCAGAAGCCGATTCAGGGGAGAGCGGCAAGCTGGTGATCGGTTTGACCGACGCTCCGGGAGACTTCAGCACCTACAGCGTGGACGTCATCTCTCTGACCCTGACCAAGATGAATGGGGCAGTGGTGGAAACCCTGCCAATGAATACCCGTATCGATTTCGCTCAATACACCGATATGACGGAGTTCCTGACCGCTGCAAGCGTGCCGTCGGGCGTCTATGTCAAGGCCGAGATGCTGGTGGACTACAGCAATGCAGAGATCTGGGTGGAGGACGAGAATGGTAACCTGGTCCAGGTGCCGGTCGGGAATATCCTCAACGAAGCTGGCGAGACCCTGACCCAGCTCGATCTCTCGGTACATCTGGAAGGCAGGCAATCCCTGCGAATCGTCCCCGGCGTGCCGGCCCATCTCACCCTCGATTTCGATCTCAATACCTCTAACCAGGTCGATCTCTCCGGGGCTGAGCCAGTGCTTACCGTGCAACCCATCCTGCTGGCAGACCTGGAGCTCGATCGTCCCAAGATCCATCGCGTGCGTGGTCCACTGGCGGATGTGGATACAGGCGGGAATCATTTCGATATCAACATCCGACCCTTCCATCACCGCTTTGAGCATCAACACCGCTTTGGTGATCTGCAGGTGAACGTCCTGGACGAGACTGTGTATGAGATCGATGGGGCAACATTTCAGGGTGAAGCGGGGTTGGCCGCCTTGGATGCCATGCCGATATTTACGGCGACGGTGGCAATCGGTGATCTGAGGCGGGTCAATGGCCGTTTCATGTTTCAGGCGACAGAGGTCTATGCAGGCTCGAGTGTGGCTGGAGGCGACCTGGATGCGGTAAAAGGCAATGTGATCGTCCGTAGCGGTGATCAATTGACGGTGCGTGGCGCGACGCTGATGCGCACGGATGGCTCGGTGATCTTTCGAGACACCATCACTATCCATCTGGATACAGAGACGATGGTCAGTAAGCAGCTTTCGACCGGGGCCCATGAGATCAGCGAGATTTCGGTCGGTCAGAAGGTGATGGTCTTCGGTAACCTGGATGCGGGCGAGTCGAGCCTGGATGCCGACCGTCTGCGTATGCTGACTACGGTTCTCAACAGTACCCGGGTAGGTGAGGGTGATGCCTTGGTGGTGGATCTGATGAAGATCGATGGCCGCCCGGTCTCTGTATTCGATTTCAGCGGTACCGGCACCACCGAGGCGACAGATGCGGACCCACAAAACTATGAAGTGGAACATGGTGCCCTGGATATCTCGCAGATTGCCATCGACGCACCCCTGCGGGTGGCAGGCTTTGTCACCCCCTTTGCCACGGCACCCGCCGATTTTACCGCCCGTACCCTGGTGGATCTGACCGAGGTGCCGGCGGTAATGACGGTGAGTTATGAGACAGGCAGCGGCAACGCCTTCAGCGCCATCTCTGCCGATGGACTGACCCTGGATCTAACCGATGCCGGACGCTTCCACCATCTGGGCCGTGCCGGTGTGGTGGTGGATCTGCTGGAGTTGGGCGTGGAGCCGGTTATCGTCCCCCATGCGGATGACGATGGGACCTTCTGGATAGAAGAGAGCGGTACCTTGCAACTGCACACCAGCTTCGCCAGTTTCGCGGCTGATCTGGAAGCGCGAATCGATGCCGGCGGGTTGGTAAAAAAAGTGCTCTCCAGCGGAGACTACGTGGATCAGAGTGGCGTGCTGACCAGCCGAATGGTCAGTGTCAAACTACTCTAACCAATATTCCCAACTGTATCCCCCTCCCTCGGGGAGGGGGGTTCTCAGTAGTTTCCAGTCACCTTGTTTAAAGGAGTGTCTGTGCATCCTGTTCAGGCCTAACCATGGAGCCAGGTTTCCTGGCGGGACCATCCAGGGTCTCAACCTCTGCTACAAGTGCCCTTTCACTTCATCAGGCTTGAGTCACGGGAATTTACGCTTGTTTCCACGTTAACCCCGGAGCGTAGAGTCTGCAGAGTGACGCAGCTGTGCTCAGCTGCGGCAATGAGCTTCTCCACGAGCCTGGGATCTGTCTGTTTTTCCGCCTGGATATCAATACGGCAGCTCATTTTGTGAAAGCCGACCTGTACCATTCGATCAACCATCAGGGTACCGCGCACATCAACTTCTCCCAAGACCGCAACCTCAAGCGATTGCAGCCTCACACCCAGACGATCGGCGATGATTCGCAATGTCGAATCCAGACAGGCAGCGAGAGCCGCGCAGAGTAAATCGCCGGGGTTTGGCGCATCATGGTAGCCGCCGACGGCGGAGTGTATGCCGAAGTGCAGGGCGACACTGGTGTCGGGCTTGCCCGGATGAACCGTTCCATGAAACGGATCGTTCTCCACGCCCCCCGAGGTTCTTGCCTGGTCGTTGATCAGCGCCTCATCAGGGTTTACCTGATATCGCTGTTGCAGTGGTGTCTGTCGATCACGAACATTGAGTCTGATTTGTGTGTTCATAGTATAAGCCTCAGCAATGGGCCAAAGTAGGTGGCAAGCAGATCGAGCCGGTGCTGGGGCGACTGATAGCGAAAGACAAATTGACGCGGCTGCATATCCCGGTAATCTGTTGTTTGTGCTTGTAGTCCGGCATGGGCTGCTGCATCACTCGAGCTGTTTTGTTCATGATCATCTCCAGTGTCGTTGATTGAATACCGCTGTTGGTTTCTTTATCCAGCTGAAGGTAATGCTAGAGATGCCAGGCCTGGGCTGCTTGGGGGGAGTCTGGTCTTTTTGTGGGGATTTTGTGTGGATGGTCAGGAACGCAACTGTCCGGCCTCAGCGGACAGGGAGCGTAACTGCTTGCCGAGTCTGGTTGAGATCAGGGCATCGATCTCCACATCGGACAGGTCGGGCTTGATCCTGTAGGCATCGGCCAGGGCCTGCAGAGCGGCTTGTGGGTTTTTTCGACACAGCAGGACGGCCGCATGGACCACCCGCGACAGATAGGTTCGATCATCCCGTTGACAGGCGAGTTGCGCCTGGGCCTGCGCCGCATCCAGATCGCCCGTCTGCATCAGCGCCAGCGCCAACAGCGCCCCCCAGATAGAGAGCCGGCTGTCCAAGGGACTGATGTCTATACCCCGGGCCAGATGCTGTATGGCGAGCGCAGGCTGTTTGTCGATCAGGTAGGCAGACCCGAGTGCAGCCCAGGCCTGGGCATTGGCCGGGTCAACCTCAACCGCTTTCCTGAGTATGGGAAGAGATCGGTAGACCAGACCGAGATCCGCCAAGGCACATCCGGCAAAGCCAAGCACGGCCGAATCCATATTTTCCAGCTGCAAAGCGCTCTCTGCGGCGGCAATGGCTTCCGCTTTGGTCTGTTCCTTTTCGTCCAGCAGACCCACGCGATGGCCCAACGCCAGAATCAATGACAGGTACGCGGGCGCCAGGGCAAATGCCGGGTCCTGCTGCAAACTACTGCGCAACAACGCCGCCGCCTCCTGGAAAGTATCCAGATGCCATCCCTTGAGGGCCAGAATACCGCTGGCCTCCAGGTACAACTCCCGAGCAGTGGGAGGTCCCTCAGCGGCACGCACTCTGTCGTAAATGGCCCGATTCAGTTGTGGTTCCAGTTTTGCAATGATGCTGATGACAACCCTGTCGCCACCGTCCTTGATAAGCACCGGCGCATGCTCGAATTGTTCCGCCCATAGTCGGAAGCCGGATTTCGCGTCGGTGAGTTGCACATTTACCCGGAACAGATTCTCCAGTATCTGAAGATTGCCTTCAAGCAGGTAGTCGATGCCTATCTCCTCATGGATCTGCCGGGCTGTCGGCGCCAGCTCAGGGTGTGCGTAGTCGGCAGCCTGGGCGCTGATATGCAAGAGTGGAATGCGGGTCAGTATGGTCTCCAGGTTCACGGCCAGCCCCCTGGCGAAATCAATGATGGCGGGAGATTCATTGCTGCATTTGAACGGCAGCACCAACAACGATGGCGCGAATCGCCTTACAGGAATGCCCGCAGCATGTGGGGTTGAAGTGACAGGCTCAGGTTGATCCCGGCTGACTTCACCAACAAAGCGGAATCCCCGACCGTGTACGGTCTGGATATAGATCTGCATATCGCCGCTGTCACCCAGCGCCTTGCGCACGGATTTGATACAGCCGGATATCGTGGCATCGGAGACGATCCGCCCGCCCCACACGGAAGTCATGAGCTCTTCGCGACTGAACAGGGTGTTCGGATGTTCCGCAAAATGCAGCAGCAGATCGAACACCATGGGCTCGACAGTAACCGGT
Organism: gamma proteobacterium symbiont of Ctena orbiculata; assembly: GCA_003094555.1. Classification (GTDB taxonomy): domain Bacteria; phylum Pseudomonadota; class Gammaproteobacteria; order Chromatiales; family Chromatiaceae; genus Thiodiazotropha. Next base: position 1,334 of record NATW01000020.1, on the reverse strand, counting down.
CTGCCGCCCCTGCGCAGTTCATAACGGTCTGTATCGATCTCAAAATCTGCGAACCTTAGCATCATGGTGATATTCATTTACCGATGTGGACCTCTGAATAGAGGCTATGTTCGGTCATCCTAAGCTGGCTTGATGTCAGTATGAATCAAATCCGCGATATGTGCTGAAATCAGTTTCTGCGACGGTGTGAAGTTCCTACCCACGCCAATCAAGAGGACGCTTGCACCGGGTGTTACTGGGAGGGTCGTTATCAATCTCAAGCCTTGCTGGACGAATCCGCTAAATGACACAAATTGTCAGTACTATCTCGGGAAAAGTCTGCTACACATGGTATATGTCAGCCACTTTTATCAGTTACAGACGCAATGACAGCGCTGGTCACACAGGCCGCTTATACGACCATCTCTGCGAGTCACTTGGAGAGGGAAATGTTTTTCGTGATATAGACACGATAAAGCCCGGCTCTGATTTTGTTGATGCGGTACAGGATGGTATCAAGCACTGCTCCACACTTGTGGTTGTTATCGGCAATCACTGGTTGACGGCAGAAGATGAGTCCGGTCGTCGCCTTGACCATCCATTGGATTATGTACGACTTGAAATCAGTTCAGCACTAAAACAGGGCATCCAGGTGCTCCCGGTACTGGTCGAAGGCGCGAGAATGCCTGACCCGACAGATCTTCCCGAAGATATAGCACCACTTGCACGCCGACAGGCACTACAACTCAGTGACGATCGCTGGGACTATGATGTCAGCCGGCTCATCTCGGCATTGACAGAACCTGATACAACAAGAGAATACCCTCAGAAAAAAGATGCTATTTCCACTGATGACATAACAGCCATTGCGGCGCATCACATCCCCTCTGACAAGAATACTTTTGAGAAAAAAAATAAATCACGACTAATCAGTACGCTTGTTCTACTGATGATTTTGTCTGCCGGTTTGGTTATATGGCTCTGGCCTGGAAAGCAGCAACCCCCAACCAGTTCGAAAAAAATCGAAGAGAAAACATTGCCGATAGAAACCAAAGAGATTGTGGTAATTGACACTGACAGTGTAAAAATAGAAAGGAAATGGGATGAGAGCGTCACTATAGAAGCTAAAGAAGCTAAACAAGCTAAACAAGCTAAAGAAGTTAAAGAAGTTAAAGAAGTTAAAGAAATTGAAGTGGAATCAATTCAGCTCCAGAATGAAATCACACTACTGCTTGATAGGGCCCGTGAAAATATCAATAGACTACAGCTGACTTCACCTAAAGAGGATAATGCTGTAGAGAAATACCGCAGGATACTTGAGCTGCAACCTGGCCACACAGAAGCGCTGCATGGAC
>NATW01000019.1 GCA_003094555.1 gamma proteobacterium symbiont of Ctena orbiculata | reverse complement strand
TCTTTTTTTACTTGTCTTGCCCCGGTTTTTTGTACCACTCATTGTTCTGTCGTGCTGCCCACGACGATTGTCGTTTCGTCTTTTCTGAATGGGTTCGGGCTTGATAGTCGGATCCGGTGCGTAACCGTCGATCACCACTTCAGGAATCTTGGTTTTTGTCAGCCGCTCAATATCCCTCAACAGTTTGATTTCATCCACGCAGACGAGAGAGATGGCTTCCCCTTCATTGCCGGCCCTGCCGGTGCGCCCGATACGGTGAACGTAATCCTCAGGGACATTCGGCAGTTCATAATTCACAACATGGGGAAGTTGGTCGATATCCAGACCGCGAGCGGCGATATCGGTGGCTACCAAAACACGAATATCACCGTTCTTAAAGCCGGCAAGTGCACGCGTGCGGGCACCCTGGCTCTTGTTACCATGAATGGCCGAGGCGCTCAGGCCGTCGCGCTCCAACTGTTGCGCCAGGCGATTTGCGCCATGCTTGGTGCGGGTGAAGACCAGCACTTGACGCCAGTTTTGCGAGCCGATGATGTGACTCAGCATTTCACGCTTACGACCCTTGTCCACCGGATGTATCACCTGCTTAATGCGTTCCGCGGTGGTATTTCTGCGCGCGACTTCTATCAGTTCGGGATGATCCAGCAGGCGTCCAGCCAGTTTCTTGATATCGTTGGAGAAGGTGGCGGAGAAGAGCAGATTCTGGCGGGCGGTGTTGACCGGTAGCAGTGCCAGTATCTTGCGAATGTCGTGGATGAACCCCATGTCCAGCATGCGGTCAGCTTCATCGAGCACCAAAATCTCTATCTGTGAAAGGTCCACTGTCTTCTGACCCACATGGTCCAACAGTCTGCCGGGTGTGGCCACCAGGATATCGACACCTGCGCGGAGTTTTGCTATCTGTGGATTGATCTTGACGCCACCGAAGATCACGGCTGAATTCAACCCCGTGTGACGCCCATAGGTTTCCACGCTATCACCGACCTGTGCGGCCAGTTCCCGGGTAGGCGTCAGTACCAACGCACGCACTGGGCGCCTACCGCCAGACAGGGGTCTGCTATCCAGCTGTTGCAGTAACGGCAGGGTAAAACCGGCGGTCTTTCCGGTACCGGTCTGGGCCGCGGCCATAATGTCCTTGCCGGCGAGAATGGCAGGTATCGCCTTGCGTTGAATGGGTGTGGGTTGGGTATAACCCTGCTCGCGAATGGCGCGCAGGAGTTCGGCCGACAGGCCGAGATTATCAAATGACATGGAATAGGCTCCGTAACCAGTCTTGCCCTCATTGCGGCAGCATCACTGTCGCAGGAGCCGGTTCAGGCTGAAAATAGTCTGTCTTTAAGCGGGAAGCATTGTCCCAGAAGCGGGAGAAGCGAACGGCTCAAGGTGTTCTGACGACCCGAAGATCGTATTGGGCGCAAACCGACTAGGCACCCCAGTAGAGCGGCATCATAGCAGAATTTTCGCCATCAGGCAGATTTACTTCGCTTCTTGCCTTTACGCGGGGCTTTTTTTCGTTTATCCGCTTGTTGCACTCTGGCGATTTGCATCTGTTGACCGCATACCCACGCCCGCTTCAGGTCCTGGAAAATATCCTGCGGCATCCCGGCCGGCAGATCCACAAGAGTGAAATCATCATGGATATCGATATGCCCGATATGCTGGGCATCAAGACCGGCTTCGTTGGCAATGGCACCGACAATGTTGCCAGGTTTGACCTGGTGTTGATGGCCCACTTCGATGCGAAATCGTTCCATACCTTGCGCCGGGCGTGTCTTAGGGGGACGTTGTTGCCTCTCTCTGCCATCCTTGTTTTTTCTTGCGCTCCTGTCACGCGAGGCGGGTTTTTCCCGTTCCGGATCCAGCAGCAGCGGGCGATCACCCATGGATATCTTTGCCAGGGCGGCGGCTATCTCCAGTGCCGGTACATCGTGCTCCTGTTGAAACTGTTCGAGCAGACTCTGCATGAAATCCAGCTCCCCGACCGCAATGGTATCGCTGATGCGCTGTTTGAAATTGGCGATACGTTTATTGTTCACCATCTCATTGGTGGGCAGCTCAAGGGGGGTTATTTTCTGTCTGGTCGCCTTCTCGATGGCATTCAGCATGCGACGCTCACGGGGGGCCACAAACAGGATTGCATCACCCGTGCGTCCGGCACGACCGGTGCGGCCGATACGGTGGATATAGGCCTCGGTGTCATAGGGGATATCGTAATTGATGACATGGCTGATGCGTTCCACATCGAGGCCACGGGCGGCCACGTCGGTAGCCACCAGGATATCCAGCGAACCACGTTTCAGGCGTTCCACCATCTGCTCACGCTGTTTCTGCACCATATCCCCATTCAAGGCGGCAGCGGCATATCCCCTGGCCTCCAGGCGCTCGGCCAGTTCAGTGGTTGCGGTCTTGGTGCGTACAAACACGATAATGGCATCGAAGCTCTCCACCTCCAGAATGCGGGTCAAGGCATCCAGCTTGTGCAGTCCGCTGACCGGCCAATAGCGTTGACGAATGGTATCCGCCGTCGCAGTGCGTGTCTTGATCGCTATCTCACAAGGATTATCCAGGTGGCGCCGGGCAATCCGCTGGATCTCTTTGGGCATGGTTGCCGAGAATAGGGCTGTCTGATGCTTTTCCGGGATCTGTTCCAGGATCCACTGCACATCATCGATAAAGCCCATACGCAGCATCTCATCCGCCTCATCCAGGACCAGGGCCTGAATCGAGTCAAGCCTGAGTGTCCCCTTGCGCATGTGATCCATGACCCGCCCCGGGGTGCCCACAACCACATGCACTCCTCGCTTCAACTGGCGAATCTGGCCGGAATAGTCCTGACCGCCGTACACCGGCAGGACATGAAACCCCTTGATGTGGGACGCATAGCGTTGGAAGGCCTCGGCCACCTGGATAGCCAGCTCCCGGGTCGGCGTAAGGACCAGGACCTGAACATGCTGCCGTTTGGTATCGAGCCTGGATAGCAGGGGCAGGGCGAAAGCCGCGGTCTTGCCCGTGCCTGTAGGTGCATGCCCCAGCAGATCCCGGCCTTGCAACATATGGGGTATGGTCTGGGCCTGAATCGGCGAGGGGGTTTCGTAGCCGACCGTTTCGAGTGCCTTCAACAGGGATTTAGGCAGGTTAAAGTCGCTGAAGCTGGTGGGGAGGGGTTTGGTGTCGGACATCGGGGATTCCTGGTGAGGGCGAAGATGGGCGGCCATAGGCAAAGCCGGGCGGAGCAGTATAATGTCTCGCCTTGTGATTACAATAGCTTATTACAGTTTGCAGGATTAAATAGCGTAAATGATGAAGGTTAAGCAGATTTGGGTGGATGCGGACGCCTGTCCGAAGGTGATCAAGGAGATTCTCTATCGTGCCGCGGAGCGGGTTGAGATTGCCCTGATCCTGGTCGCAAACCAACCATTGCAGGTGCCAGGTTCCCGTTATATTCGCACGGTTCAGGTGGGGGCCGGTTTTGATATCGCCGATAACTACATCGTGCAGCAGATTGAGCCGGGAGATCTGGTGATTACGTCAGACATTCCTTTGGCTGCCGAGGTGATACCGAAAGGGTGTCTGGCGTTGAGTCCGCGGGGAGATCTCTTCACTGAGGAGAATATCCGCCAACGCCTGAACATGCGTGATTTCATGGATACATTACGTGGCAGTGGCATACAAACCGGCGGCCCAGCAGCCCTCAACCAGTCCGATAGGCAGGCATTCGCCAATCAACTCGATCGATTGCTGGCCCGCTGAGCCGGTATCACTATATGCTGCATTCAGCCATTCAAGACTATTTCAAGCCGACCTTTTCGCCACTGGAGCGGGTATCGAGGCTAAGCACCGAATAGAGTGGGCAGATGGCGAATAGACCGGTCAGCAGCAGAATGACCCCTATCCAACCGATCGGGCTCTGTATGCCATAGAAGATATTGCCCACCAGCAGAATGCCAACGATGATGCGCACGATACGGTCAGTTTTACCGACATTCTTTTTCAGTAAATCCATATCTCTTGCTCCTGGTTGCGAGTGCAAGAAAACTCTACCATATTTTACCTGAGGTTTTATTGCTGTTGTGCAACCGATTCACAAATGTTTTCACTGCCAACTGACACTATGGCCAATCGCAGAGTGGTGAGAGATCGGCTATACGGCAGTCGATGAAGGCATACAACCAAACCAAGGTCGAGGAATGGACGCAAGACAGTTGCATCAACGGTTACGTGGGTTAGGGGATCCCGCTATAGCGGAGCATTCTCAACGCTTCTTCAAAACCGCCAAGGGTGAATATGCTGAAGGGGACCGCTTCTTGGGTATTCGGGTTCCCGTGCTCAGGCAGCAGGCCGGAGAGTACCTGCATATGCCCATCAAGCAGCTGCTTCGTTCGTTGCGCTCCGTCTATCATGAAGAGCGGCTCTGCGCGGTATTGATAATGGTATTGAAATATCAGCGCGGTAGCGATGTGGAGAGAGAGGCGATCTTTCAGCACTACTTGAGTAACACGCAATATATCAATAACTGGGATCTGGTAGACAGCAGTGCCTACCATATCCTGGGCCCACATCTCGAATATGGGGATAGACACCCGCTCTACAGACTGGCGCGGTCAGATAGCATATGGGAACGTCGTATGGCTATTATATCAACTCTATATTTCATTAAAAAACAACAATATGAAGATACATTAAAGATATCACTTGAGCTTTTGAGCGACCCCCATGACTTGATACACAAGGCTGTTGGCTGGATGCTGCGGGAGGTCGGTAATCGAGATCTCAATGCCGAGCAGACATTCCTCGCCCGGCACTATCAAAAAATGCCCCGCACCATGCTCCGTTATGCGATTGAGAAGTTTCCTGAAAAACAGCGTAAAGCCTATCTGCAGGGTCGGGTCTGATGGGCATATTTCATAGCTGCACAGTTTGAGTGAATATGTCATACTTGTTATGAAAAATATTATTTTCTTCATACCATGGCGACAAGCAATAAGATTCGATCCCTTTTCCTGCTTCTCCTGCTGAGCTATGCGCCCCTTGCCCTGTCCCATGGGGTGGGGTTGGCGATGGCCCGTCAGGAGGCACAGGTCATCTGGCTCCGGCATGACGATGACACCCCCCTGGCCGATGCGGATTATGAGCTCTCCGTGGTCGGTGCGAACACGCCCTATCAGACCGGGCAAACCGATGCATTGGGCAGAGTGGTGTTTATCCCCGGGGATCTCCTGCAGTGGCGATTACGGGTCTTCAGTGAGGATGGACATGGTGTGGATAAGACCTTCGAATTGACTGCCGCTGGGGCAATACACTCGCATGATGATCACGGATATTCCCATATCACGAAACTGATTTTGGGTATCGGTATTCTGCTCAGCGTTTTCGGCGTCGTGATGCTGTTTGTGAAAAGGAATAAACATTGATGCAGTTCATATATCCCAACGGCTGATTATGCATATTCCCGACGGCTTTATCGCACCACAGTTCTATCTGCCGGCCTATGCGGTCACAGGGGGATTCTGGGTATGGGCGGTACGCGGGCTTAAACAGAGACTGGATGAGGAGACCATACCCCGTTTGGCGGTGATCACGGCCCTCGCCTATGTCATTGGTATGGTCATGTTGCCGCTGCCGGGGGGCAGTACCGGGCACCTGGTGGGTATAGGCATGCTGGCGATGCTGTTTGGTGTCAGGCTCGCCTTTCTGGCCTACAGTCTGGTGTTGTTGTTGCAGGCGCTTCTGTTTGGTGCCGGGGGCATTACCGCACTGCCGGTGAATGCGCTCGCCGTCGGCCTGGTCGGCGCCATCACCATGACCCTTTTCATGGGTTGGCGAAGTGAGCGATATCAGTTGCCCTTCCTTGTTGCCGGTGCATTTCTGGCGGTGGTGATACCCGCTCTGCTGATCGCATTGGTATTAGGGATTCAACCTGCCATCGCGCAACGAGATGATGGAACGCCGCTGTTCTTCCCTTTCGGTCCCGAGGTGGTGATTCCCGCCATCCTTTTGCCCCACCTGGTGATCGGCGGGTTAGAGGCGCTGCTTACCCTGGCCGTGTGGCGCTATGCCAAGACAAGGGGATGGCTGGCATGAGTGATCTGCGCTGGGTGCTGCTCTATCTGCTTACCGTGGTGGTGGTAACGCTGATACATCAACCCCTCTATCTATGCATCGGCCTGATAGCCGTGGTGCTGTTATCAGGATCGCTGCGTTGGCGTCTGTTGCGTAAGGCCTTCTTCTCCATGCTACTGTTCAATCTAACCGTCTCCCTGGGCTATCTGGC
>NATW01000018.1 GCA_003094555.1 gamma proteobacterium symbiont of Ctena orbiculata | reverse complement strand
CCGATCAGCGGACGGTTCCAACGCCAGATGGTACCGTTGTGCAGTCTCAGGTGGGAAAGACTCTCCACTGCTTCATCCATCAACAGGGGTAGCAGTACCGGATAGCGCTTCAGATTGGCCTCAAAATTTTCCAGTATCGATTCATAGACATAACGGATACCAAAACTGACTCTTTTGGTCAAATCCGAGGCCCCCACAGCGATCGATTGTTCAAACAGGGGGATGCGTGTCTCGTCCCATAGGTCGTGACCGAACAGATAGGGGGCATTGGCACTCACGGCCACCATCGGCGCTGATGCAACTTTCGACAGGTTATAGAGTCTCGCCGCATGCCTTTCATCCACCTGTAAATGAATCTGAAACGAGGTTGCCGCCGACTCAAGCATGACATCGTGGTGTTGCAGATCCAGGGTTTCTCTACCCTCGATGTGGACTGACAAGGGTCTGCCGTGACGCAGTTTAAACACCTGGTCATTGAGGGCCTGGTAGCGGTTCAAAGGGGACATGTTATGCAGCGAAAGCGCCTCTTGCTGCAGGCTCGGCATGATGCCGATCATGCCCATTCTGGCGCCCAAGGGATGGGCCAAACGGTTGCACTTATCCCAGACACACTGCAGCTCCTCGGCCATTCGCTCAAATACATCACCCCGCAGCGGCCTGGCAGTACTGTTTATTTCAACGTTGAAGGTGGCCAGTTCAGGGACCACCAATGGCTCATCCAGCTTTTCCAACAAGGGCTGATTGAGCGGCGCCGGAGCCCCTTTCTCATCAAGCAGACAGGCCTCCAGTTCAAACCCCCCGATCGACCCTTCCGAGGCAAACACCCCCGCTTCAAACCACTCAGCAAGCAGCTCAGTCTCTCGCTTGAGACGGCGTTGAAACTCGGCAAAATCATCCGCAGAGAATTCACTCGAATCTATTTCCTGTCCCATGCCTTCTCCAATACCAAAACGCCTCTATTGCACGTTGCATGCCGTCCTCAATTTCACGATTCATTGCTGGCACCCCTAGCGTGCTGCAGGATGAGTTGCTGTAACTGTGACAATCGCTGAGGTGTACCTATATCCATCCACACCCCGCGGAAATACTCTCCTGATACCAAACCACGCTGCATGGCATCCCTCAGCAGAGGTGCCAACGGAAATGCACTGGGGCTGCAGGATGCGAACAGTCGCGGATGATAGACGCCGATACCGCTGAAGGTCAGCCGTCTCTCCCCAGCCTGGCTCACCCGACCCTGTTGCAGATGAAAATCCCCCTGTTGATGGTGTTCGGGGTTCGGCACCAGCACCAGATGGGCCATATCTCCCTGTTTCAAGGTTAGCTGTGAATAATCCAAATCACACCAGATGTCTGCATTGACCACCAAAAAGGGCTTATCTCCCAACAAGGGAAGTGCATGATAGATGCCCCCGCCTGTTTCCAATGCCACCGCCTCGGGTGAGTAGCGTATCTCAACACCCCAGGCGCTTCCGTCACCCAGCTCAGATTCGATCATCTCGCCCAAATGGGCATGATTGATAATCAGCTCGCGATAACCCGCCTCTGCAAGCCTTTCGATATGGTGCACGATCAAGGGCTTCCCGGCGACCGGCAGGAGTGGTTTAGGCAGCTTATCGGTCAGGGGCCGCATGCGCTCGCCACGCCCAGCAGCCAGTATCATGGCTTTCATTTTTTATTTAAGAGGTCGATTGCTTTGGCAACAATGTAACCGGTTCTTCTGAGAAACGCATCCTGGAAACACAACCTCTATGTATAAAGACTATAGCGGAATGAATGATCCATGCGCGCGCGACACTGTCCGATATGCAGATTGGAGTCATGTTTAACGGGAAACCAATAACTGGTAGCACTGTAGGGTGGGGCCCTGCCCCACCAATTTACTAGCCCACACGCTGACCGCTGGCCGCTGGAACAATAATCGAATTATCCGGAGAATTCGGTCGGGCTGGGCCCCACCCTGCCCGCTGACAGATGGGTGTGGAGGCGGTCTTTGGCTAGAGGGTGATTTGTTATTCGCCGATGATAAAATAGATTGTTTTCAGGGTTCCAAGCGTACCCTTGATCAAGGTGCGGTAAGACGCGCCCTACCCTAGCCCTTCATGGCATCGAAAAATTCGTCGTTGGTCTTACTCACCTTCAACTTGTCGTAGAGAAACTCCATGGCGGCAAGTTCATCCATGGGGTGGAGGATCTTGCGCAGAATCCACATCTTCTGCAACTCATCCGGCTTCATCAGCAACTCCTCGCGACGGGTGCCGGAACGATTGATATTGATCGCCGGGAAGATGCGTTTCTCGGCAATACGCCGGTCCAGATGGACCTCCATGTTGCCTGTACCCTTGAACTCTTCGTAGATAACGTCATCCATGCGTGATCCCGTATCCACCAGGGCGGTGGCCAGGATCGTCAGGGATCCACCCTCTTCCACATTCCGCGCGGCACCGAAGAAGCGTTTCGGCCGGTGCAGTGCATTGGCGTCGACACCACCGGTCAGGACCTTGCCCGAGGAGGGCACGACGGTATTATAGGCCCGGGCAAGTCGAGTGATCGAATCCAGCAGGATCACCACATCATGTTTGTGCTCGACCAGTCGTTTGGCCTTTTCGATGACCATTTCAGCGACCTGCACATGCCTGGTTGCGGGCTCGTCGAAGGTACTGGATATCACCTCGCCCCTCACCGAACGCGCCATTTCGGTCACCTCTTCCGGACGTTCGTCGATGAGCAACACCATGACGTAACATTCGGGATGGTTATGGGTAATCGACTGGGCGATATTCTGTAACATCATGGTCTTACCCGCCTTCGGTGGCGATACGATCAGACCGCGCTGCCCCTTACCGATGGGGGCGCAGAGATCGATGGTACGAGCGGTGATATCCTCGGTACTGCCGTTGCCTATCTCCAGGTGAAAACGCTTGTTGGCAAACAGGGGGGTAAAGTTTTCGAATAGAATCTTGCTCTTGGCGTTTTCCGGTTTGTCGTAGTTGATCTCATCAACCTTGAGCAATGCAAAGTAGCGTTCACCATCCTTAGGTGGCCGAATCTTGCCTGAAATTGTATCGCCGGTACGCAGGCTAAAGCGCCGGATTTGACTTGGAGAGACATAGATATCATCAGGTCCGGCTAGATAGGAACTATCTGCGGATCGAAGAAAACCGAATCCATCCTGCAGGATCTCCAATACCCCATCACCAAAAATACTTTCGCCTTTTTTTGCATGCGCCTTGAGAATCGCAAATATCAGATCCTGCTTTCGGGTCCGTGCCATTCCCTCGATTTTCATTTCGGTGGCGAGCTGAGCCAGATCGGATACCGGCTTTTTCTTGAGTTCAGTGAGATTCATAATTTTTCAAGGGTTGTTATGTTTGGGAAATTGTTTGAAGGGAGTTCGGCCACACCGGGCAATTTGAGATTATTGGTTGATTCGCTATTCAGGCGCTACCAGAACGAAACGAGATGGTCCACAGAGAACTGTGCTTGGCAGACAGCGATGGCACGTCCGGCGCCTGAGATTGTTAAAGGTTACTATCGATAAATGCCACAAGCTGTGATTTTGAGACAGCGCCCACTTTCGTTGCCTCCACTTCACCATCTTTAAACAGCATTAACGTAGGAATTCCACGAATACCGTAGCGGGGTGGTGTGTTGGGATTCTCGTCAATGTTCAACTTGACCACTTTCAATTTGCCATCGTACTCAGTGGCAATGTCATCCAGCACCGGTGCAATCATCTTGCACGGACCGCACCATTCGGCCCAGTAGTCGATCAGCACAGGCTGATTTGACTGAAGCACTACCGATTCAAAGGAATCGTCTGTTACATGAACAATCTGTTCACTCATAGATTGAGGCTCTCCAACTGAATGATCGGGGATTGCTGTGCGGAATCATCCCGCATTTTAATATCTCGTTATGAATCCAGAAGGGCACCGTGAGACAAGCTTTCAAGACAAATCGAGGGGGGCATCTGGATAGGACTGATTATTCAATCCCAAATTTGATCATATTTCAAGACCTAATTATATAAAAAATCAGCAACTAATCCACTACATTCTTTTTTTATGACTCAGGTACACCCATCCAACAGGGATTCAACCTGGCACAGACGAGCAATGGAGAGCATCGATTCCGGTACACCGGTGAATACAATCTTGGCATCTCGCTCGGATGCTTGCGCCATCCATTCAAGCACCAGCGCCAATCCTGCACTATCCGCATGATCGACCTGGGAGAGATCGACCTCCAGCTCTTCAAGCGTAGAAAAGAGTTCATAGGAGCGCTGCAACAGTCCATTCACACTGGAAAAGGTCATATCTCCCTGAACATGGAAACGGAAGGCTCCATCCCGTTCAACTTTTGTGATACTCATAGGTTATAAATCATCCTTGATAGCGTTTTCTTCCGCCTTACTGAACAGAAACTGACCGATTATCTCTTCCAATACCAGGGCAGATTGGGTCAGCATCAATTCACTGCCCCCCTGCAGACTCTCCAGACTCCCCCCGGGATCGAGCCCGATATATTGCTCACCCAGCAGTCCGGAGGTGTAGATCTTGGCGATACTGTCATCCGGAATCTTACTATATGCCGGATCGATAGACATGGTAACCACCGCTTCAAAGCTCTCCTGGTCATAATCGATATCGACCACCCGGCCGATTCGCACCCCAGCCATGGAGACTTGTGATCTCACCTTGAGCCCGCCGATATTGTCGAACCGGGCCTTGATTTCATAGCCTTCGCTGGCACTTATGCTGGCCAGATTACTCACCTGCATGGCGAGAAAGAACAGCGCTACCAGTCCAGCGGCCATGAAGGCGCCAACGGTTATCTCCAATCCTCTTGTATTCATGACTAATCTCCGAACATCAGTGCCGTTAGTACGAAATCCAGCACCAGTACCGCCAACGCGGAATGGACCACGGTACGCGTGGTCGACTGACTGACACCGGCTGAAGTGGGAATGGTGTCATATCCCTGAAACAGGGCGATCCAGGTACAGACAAAGCCGAATACCAGACTCTTGATTACCCCGTTGATGATATCCTCGTTCCAGTCGATCTTGGCCTGCATCTGGCTCCAGAAGGCACCCTCGTCGACCCCCAGCAGCCCCACGCTGACAAAGTAGCCGCCGATGATGCCAACCGCGCTGAACATCGCGGCGAGTAACGGCATCGAGATGAATCCGGCGTAAAAGCGTGGCGACAGGATGCGGCGAATGGGATCCACCGCCATCATCTCCAGGCCGGAGAGCTGCTCGGTGGCCTTCATCAGACCAATCTCCGCGGTGAGGGCGGAACCGGCGCGTCCGGCGAACAGCAGGGCGGTAACCACAGGGCCCAGTTCCCGCACCAGGGAAGCGGCGACCATCACCCCGAGACTGTCCTCGGCGGCAAACTGGGACAGCACATAATAGCCCTGCAACCCGAGCACCATGCCGACAAACAGACCGGAGACAACGATTATCGTGGTGGTTCGCACACCGATACTCTGCAACTGTGCGATCAGCAGTCCCAATCTTGGCAGCAGACTGGTGAGCCCCGCAAGGATCTGGATCAGCAACAGATGGCCGCGTCCAAGACGTTCCATCGCCGCCAGTCCCAGGCGGCCAAAGCGAGCCAGGGTATCGAGCACTATCTCGCCCCCCGCATACTCAGCATATCATCATTCAGTGCCGGTGCTGCATAGTGAAAATGTACCGGACCATCGGGCAGCCCCCCCATGAACTGCTTGACCGCGGGGGATTGGGATACACCCAGGGCCTCCGGGGTGCCGGACTCGATCACCTTGCCCCCGGACAGGACATAGATCATATCGGATATGCCGGCGGTCTCCTCCACATCGTGGGAGACCAGCACGCTGGTGAGCCGGGCCGCGTCGTTGAGACGCCGCACAAGCTGTGCCAGCACCCCCATGGAGATGGGATCCTGGCCGGTAAAGGGCTCGTCGT
>NATW01000017.1 GCA_003094555.1 gamma proteobacterium symbiont of Ctena orbiculata | reverse complement strand
AGATAGGGTGCGAAGACACCACGAATAAACAGCCAGCCCAGCAATGCCATGGAAAAGGGCTTGACCGCCCAGTTGATGAACAGGGTGACACCGATACCCCGCCAGTGGGCGGCGACCTGGTGCAGCGCACCGAAATCGACCTTGAGCAGCATGGGGATGATCATGAGCCAGATCAGCACCGCCACCGGCAGGTTGACCTGGGCGACCTCGAGCCGCCCCACTGTCTGAAACAGGCCCGGCATCAGATGTCCAAACAGGATCCCGGCGACGATGCACAGCGCCACCCAGAGGGTCAGATAGCGTTCGAAGAAACCCATGGAGGCAGCGGCGGCACGCTTTCCCGTGACTTCACACTGTACGCTCAAGTGGGCTCACCTTCAGTCTCCTCGAGGCCGACCCGGCCGATCCGATCCACTTCCCGCTGCAGACGAAGACGGTCCAGCGAATCGAACGGCAGGTTGGCGAAGATCGAGATACGGTTATAGAGTTCGCGGTAGGCCCTGGCGAACGCCTTCTTTTTGGCGATGTCGTCGCCGCTCTCCGCAGCGGGGTCATCGACACCCCAATGGGCAGTGACCGGTTGGCCCGGCCAGACCGGACAGACCTCGCCTGCGGCGTTGTCGCAGACGGTGAAAACGAAATCCATCACCGGCGCACCGGGCTGGCCGAACTCGTCCCAATCCTTGCTGCGCAGGCCACCGGTTTCGTAATCGTTGCGCTGGAGTTCAGTGTAGGTATAGGGATTGATCTCCCCCCGCGGATGACTACCCGCGCTGAAGGCACGGAATTTATCCTCGCCGACACGGTTGAGTATGCACTCTGCAAAGACACTTCGAGCGGAGTTGCCGGTACACAGAAACAGCACATTGAAGATCTTGTCTGACATGCGAGTAGCTCCTTTGATTGGATTGAGGCGGTCGGTCATCAAGCGCAGCTCGGCGCATCCGGTCGATTGGGCATCTCATCCAATAACCGGGCATCATCAGAGTACGGCGGCTGCATCCCGGCACCGACGAAGATCTCATGCAAGACATTCGTTACCCAGGCCGGCAGTTCCGGGTTGATCCGGTAATAGATCCATTGACCCGCTCGCCGATCCGCCACCAGTCCGTTCTCCCTCAACAGCGCCAGGTGTCGCGAGGCGTGGGGCTGGGAGATATCGAGGGCGTATGTCAATTCACAGACACAGAGCTCTTCATACTGCATCAACAACATGAGGCAGCGCAGGCGGGTGTCATTGGCGAGGCTTGAAAACAGGTTCTCCGGATTTTGATTCATCGAGTCAATATATATGCATTTCCATATATACGGCAAATGAAATATATATGACAGTATCAAGAAAACCCGTTGTATTTATTCAGTGCCATGGCACTAATATCCACGGTTGCAAGTCACCTCCTGCTATTTAGGCGGCTTATTGCAACAGGCCGCCGGAGGCACTTTGGCAACGTCCCGGGTATTGTCATCGGAATATTGATACCAGTTGCCCTTGATTCGGCACCACCAGCTATCCAAGGGTGGAAAACCGATGCTTTTCATGGCTTCGATGATTGTCGGATAGCCCGCCTGGTTGGCATCGTAACGCACAGTGACCTGATGTTTATCCGGATCCGCCACCACCTTCAGCACCCCCTTCAATTCACCGACGATACGTTCAACGGCCATTGCATCGGCGGCATGAACCAGGGCCGGCAGTTTGATCCTGCGCCTGACTTCCCAGGGACCTATGAGTTTCATGGAAATGTCATGCATTACTGTTCACCTCGCTGATGTTTGCCTCATTCAACCGTGATTGTGATCCTCTCCGAAAACAGCGGCGGATCCTGGGGTTCGTGCTCCTCGTCACCCAGCAACAGTTGCAGGGTGTGCCTGCCAGGGGAGAGTTCCAACACCGCCTCTGTCTCTCCCTGATCGAAATGGATATGGTGTTCATCGCTGGGTATGGGGGCATCCAGGTCCGGTAACTGTTCCACATCCACGAGAAGATGGTGATGGCCGGCGGTGTGTCGTCGCTTGCCTTTAGTCCCGGCAGGGGCGATGCCAAAGCCTTCAATACCGAACTTCACTTTGAAGGGGCTCTTCACCACATCACCCTCCTGCAGATTGATGAAAAAAACCTTTGCATGTTTTGGCGGGGAATGGGCCTCGACGACAGCGGTTGCCAGCAAGAGCGCCATTGCACCGATTAAAATCACTCGGCTCATCATCGCCATCGACTCCTATTGATTCTTACTGGCAAATACACGGGTTTTACCGTCATGCTGAATTGAGAGGATGTCATAGGGATCGCTCCTTGGGCCTTCCATGCCAGGTGATCCCATCGGCATTCCGGGCACGGCAAGGCCCTTTATGGAAGGTTTTTGCCGCAACATGCGCACAATCTCACTCGCCGGCACATGCCCCTCTATGACATAGCCGCCGACCATGGCGGTATGACAGGATTGCAGATGGCGGGGAATCCCCATTTCAGACTTGATGGGATTCATATTGCGCCGGTCGTGGACCTCCACGGAAAACCCGTTGTCCCGCATATGATCCACCCATTTAGAACAACAGCCACAGGTAGGGCTCTTGTAGACCACCACGTCGGCCGCCTCGACCGTCTTTTGATTGAGCAACAGGGTGCCGATAACCAGGGTTGAGATCACCAGCAGCAAAGTCGTCAGGGTGAGTGATTTGTTCGATTTCTTGGTCTGTTTCTTAGTCATTCTCGACTCCGTAGGTTTGTCTGATTACTTCAGCCCTTTTTGATCGGCTGCAGTGGCCTATTGGCCTGGGTATTGCGCTCATACCAGATGCGATAGACCTCATCAGTCCAATGGGTTTGTACCCAGGCCAGAATGTCGTCGATCTGTGTCGCATTCAGTTTGTCGCCGAATCCCGGCATGCTTCCGCCCAGCGGTATGCCTCCCAGCCTGACCGTTCGGCGCAGTACGGACAGGGGGTGATGCCAGGTGTGGGCGGTACCGTTGAGGGGTGGCGGAGGCAGCTTTCCGTTGGCATCCAGCCGCTTCCACTCCTGTGTGCCTGATGCATCGGGTTTATGACATTCAGCGCAGTGCACCTGGTAGAGTTTGTTGCCCCTGGCAACCTGTGTCTGGCTGTACCAGCGCTCTGTTGGCAGGGGTTTTGTCGCCGCCGGGCCTGGTCGGTCTATATTGGCCGCTGCATCCTGTTGATTGCTGCAAGCGACCAATCCAAGCAAGCCGGGCAGTAGTATTAGAATCAATAGTCGTCTCTTCATGCGCTGATACCTGGGAAAGTTGTTGGATATGTCAAAACCAGGCCCTGATCCCGGCAACCACTTGCGTGTCACTGGTATCTTCACCCTCCTCCTTGGTGAAATCGGCGGTTTGACCGAACTGCTTGGTCCAGTTGAATCCTATGTAGGGTGCGAACTCCTTCCACACCGCGTAGTGAAGCCGCAGCCCCAGCGAGATGTCGGAGAGGCCGGATCCGATGCCGACCTCCTCATCATCCTTACTGTAGAGGTTCATCTCGATTTCGGGTGAGAGGAATACCCTTTGGGAGAACATGTATTCATACTCCGCATCGAGCCGGGCGCTCACTTGGCCCGATTCACCGAAGAAGAGGCTGGCATCCACTTCAAAAAGATAGGGCGCCAAACCTTTGAGAGCGAGTGCCAGGAAATCCCGCTCCGGCTCCGGTTTGATGTCACGGCGCCAGCCGATCTGGAAGTCCCAAAAGGGGGCGACAGCACGACTGTAGAGGAACTGCACCTCCGCCTCTTCTGTCTCCCCATCCACGCGCTCCACTTCGGTCTTGAACCAGAACTTGTTGAGGTCTCTGCCGATCCAGGCATCGGCATCCAGGAGCAACGGGTCTGGACCATCCGTGTTCCTGATCTCCAGTTTGTCGATCATCACCTTATACAGCAGCGGATCGTCCGCGCCGCCGGCGTAGAGCGTGGTGCTGAATCCGATCGCCATCAACGCAGTTATTTGTTTAATACCCATTTTCATACCCCTCAACTGACGATGACAGTACGGAACATACCCAGCATGTGGTACAGCAGATGACAGTGGTAGGCCCAGCCCCCTTCCGCATCCACGCTGACCCGGTAGCTGATACGGGATCCGGGTTGTACGATGACGGTGTGTTTGCGCGGGATATAGTTGTTGTCACCGGTCTCCAGGTCGCTCCACATTCCATGCAGATGCATCGGGTGGTTCATCATGGTGTCATTGACGAAGGTGATGCGCAGGCGCTCGCCCATTTTCCAGCGCAGGGGTTCAGCATCGCTGCGTTTGACCCCATTGATCGACCACATGTAGCGCCCCATGTTGCCGGTGAGATGGAGTTCGATCTCCCGGTCCGGTTCCCGGTGGTCGTGGGTGGTGCGCAGATTCTTCAGGTCCGCATAGGTCAGGACACGACGGCCGTTGTTGCGCAGCCCGACACCGGGATCGTCCAGGCGGTATTGGGGCGCATCGGCCCGCATGTCCACATGTGGTCCGTATTCGGTCTTGGCGTGTTGCACGGGACCGGCAGTAAAGTCTGACGGGTTGGGCTTGATTTGGTGCTGGCTATGATCCATGCCCGGCATCGTTTGATCCGCGGACATCTGATGCTGACTGTGATCCATGGCGGACATGTCGTGCCCCGCATGATCCATCATATTCATACCCATATCGCCGTGATTCAGACTGGGCACAGGGTCCGGCTCCGGTATTGCTGCAGTCAAGCTCGGATCCGGTGTCAATGTCCCCCGTGCATACCCTGAACGGGCGATATCCTGGGCAAAAATGGTGTAGGCCCGGTCATCCTTGGGCTCGACGATGACGTCATAGGTCTCCGCCACTCCCAGGCGAAACTCGTCCACCGAGACCGGCTCCACATTCTGCCCATCCGCCGCCACCACTGTCATCTTGAGCCCGGGAATGCGGACATCGAAAAAGGTCATGGCGGAACCGTTGATAAAACGCAGCCTGATCTTCTCGCCTCGCTTGAAGAGCCCTGTCCAACCGTCGGATGGGGTTTGGCCATTGGCCAAAAAGGTGTAGGTGTAGCCGGTCACATCCGAGAGGTCGCGCTGGCTCATGCGCATATGGTTCCACATTTTACGTTCGTTCCAGGTGGCGGCCAGTCCCTTTTCTTTCAGATCCTTCGTCAGGTCGCCATGGGTACGCTCGCTGATGTTGTAGTAGTGGCTGAGCTTCTTCAGCTTGGCATAGACGTCATTCGGATCCTCGTCGGTCCAGTCGGAGAGCATGATCACAAAGTCGCGGTCATAAGCGACAGGGTCGGGTTCCCTGGGATCGATGACGATGGGGCCATACAGCCCTGTCTGTTCCTGGAATCCCGAGTGACTGTGATACCAATAAGTCCCGCTCTGCACCACCTGGAATTGATAGGTGAATGTCTCACCGGGCTTGATGCCGGAGAAGCCATCAGAGATACCGGGCACGCCATCCATTGCGCTCGGCAGGATAATGCCGTGCCAATGGATGGAACTGGTTTCAGGCAACAGGTTGGTGACTCGGAGTCTCACATTGTCGCCCTCACGCCAGCGCAATATGGGGGCCGGCAGCGAGTTGTTTACCGTGGTGGCCATCCTGGCCGCGCCTGTGAAATTCACCGTCTGTTCGCCGAGAGTCAAATTGAAATCGGTACCACGCAGGGTTTGTGGACCCTGCTGCTTCATGTCAGCCGCCAACAAACGGCCGCCGAAACCGAGTCCGGCGTAGGCGCCGCCGATTGCCAGTCCGGTGACAAACCGACGTCGTGTCAGGCAGATACCATCTCTTTTTATGGGATCATGAAAATCACTCATGGATTGTCTCTTCCTCTGCAAGCCAGTCCACCGAAACGGCATCACTGGCAGTAACCAACAGATATTTCAAATCGGGAATATCGTTAAGCG
>NATW01000016.1 GCA_003094555.1 gamma proteobacterium symbiont of Ctena orbiculata | reverse complement strand
GTTTGAGTGACTGTATGCTTGTGTCATGGTTTCAGATGGCGATTCCTGTCCTATAAAGAAGGCTGGGATAACTCTTGTTATCTCGCTGTGATAAATACGTGATAATTGTCCTCAAGAATTGAGTTACGTCCATGGCGCAGCCTTGGCGTTTAAGTCTATTTACAACAGATACTCAGTTAAGCCGAAGGAGATATATCCATGATTACGCGCAGAAAGTTAGCCTCTCTTGCACTCGCCTCTACAGCCGCCACCCTGTTTTCCGTTGCCCCAATGGCCACGGTACAGGCAGGCAGCGATGCAAATGTTCATTGTTATGGGGTCAATAAGTGTAAGGGACACAATGATTGTAAAACCGCCAATAATGCCTGTAAGGGCCAAGCATCATGCAAGGGGCAGGGTTTTGTGAATATGTCTAAGCATGCCTGCGAAGAGATAGGTGGCTCGGTCGATAAACCGAAGGGATAAGTCAAGCAATGATGGACTGGTGCACTATCCAAGGATAGTGATACCAGTTCTTTAATTGCTTATGTATTCCTACTATCTGGAGATGAGTTGTGATCGAAGCTGATGACAAGCAAAGGCCTTTTCTGGGTTATGGACTGGGTCTGCGCAGACAACATTACGATGATGTGCTCGATACAAGACCGGACGTGGATTGGTTTGAGGTTATTTCTGAGAACTATATGGTGGATGGGGGGAAACCGCTCCACTACTTGAACCGAATCCGTGAACTCTATCCGATAGTGATGCATGGAGTGTCGCTGTCGATTGGCAGTATGGAGCCACTTGACTATGACTATCTCAAACAGTTGAAGCAGTTGATTGGACGGGTGGAGCCGGTCTGGTTCTCCGATCATCTATGCTGGACCGGCGTCGATAAGTTGAACATGCATGACCTTTTGCCCTTACCTTATACAGAGGAGGCGATTGACCATGTGGTGGATCGGGTGTCTAGGGTGCAGGACTACCTTGGACGGCAGATGCTGTTGGAAAATGTCTCGAGTTATATAAGTTACAGTGAGTCGCAACTCAGTGAATGGGAGTTTTTACGCGAAGTTGTAGAACGTGCGGACTCTCTTGTGCTGCTCGACATCAACAATATCTATGTCAGTGCCTTCAACCATAATTTCGATCCCAGCACCTACCTGCGGGCCATGCCTGCTGAACGGATATACCAGATTCACCTGGCGGGCCACACCCGGGAGGAGAACCTGATTATAGATACCCACGATCACCCTATCGCAGATCCGGTATATGATCTTTATGCCGAAGCAGTAGAACGGTTTGGCCGTGTCAGCACGATGATTGAACGCGATGATCATATACCTCCCCTCGCTGATTTGCTGCAGGAGTTGGAGCGTGTGCGGCGTATCGGTGAAGCCGGTAGGGTAGAGCAGGTTGCATGAGAGTGGAAAATGAATAATTTAGGTGAATTACAGGCCCGCATGCAGCGATTCATATTGGATCCTGGAAGCGAAGACCAGACTCACTGGGTAAGCGGAGCCGGACGCGCAACGCCGCGCTATCAGCTTGAAGTCTATGCAAATGCCTATGTCTCACGCCTGAAAGAGGTGTTGACGAATGACTATCCGGCGCTGAGTACGGCAATCGACTGTGATCGATTCGATCAGCTCGCGGAGTCGTACATTCAGCAACACCCATCTCGCTACTTCAGCCTGCGTGACTATGGCGCTCAATTTCCTGACTATATCGAGCGAAAGATTCATAGCGATCCCTGGTATCGCGATATGGGATGGCTGTCTGAACTTGCCTGGTTTGAATTGACATTGGGGGAGGCCTTCGATGCCGCTGATTGTGGGCCGCTGACGGAGGAGGATTTAACCGCCATAGCTGCCGAAGATTGGCCGTTCCTGAGGTTTGAGTTCAGTCCCTCTCTGCACCGTCTCGATCTTGAATGGAACGTCCCCGCAATGTGGAAGGCGCTCACTGAGGATACGCCACAAACAATAGATGCGTTAAGGGAGACGGGCGAAAACGGATGGTTGATCTGGCGCCAGGATCTGGTCACCCGATTCCGTTACCTTGAGCCGGATGAACGGCTGGTCCTCGACTCCCTTCGTAATGGGGCCACCTTCAACGACGCATGTGAACTGCTGGCGATGCAGATAGATATCGATAGGGTATCGATGCGGGCCGCCGGTCTGCTTAAAGGTTGGATTCAACAGGGCTTGATCGTCGGGGTCCTGCTCACAGATTGAGCCTTGTCTGATTCGGATATCCTGATCATCCACGATATATGTTGATCTTTAACGACGGCTGTTATCCCGCAAGTGGCGCTGTCATAGGATTTTGATTAGACCGACGCGGGAGTTTTCGGTGGATAGAGGAGATCCAGGGGTATGGATTTTCCATTTTCCATGACTATCCGTGCATGAAAGCGCTTCAGTTCGCGTGGTTCCCGAACGCCGCATGAGTGGGCCAGAAGACCCACCTCATAGTTCATGTTTTTGACATAGTTGGCGACACGTATGGCCTTGTCCTGGGATACCAGCCCACGCTGGAGCTTAGGGTTGTGGGTCGTGATACCTGTAGGGCAGGTGTTCTTATTGCACTGCAGGGCCTGGATACAGCCCAGCGCAAACATGAAACCTCTGGCGGAGGTTACGAAATCGGCGCCAACAGCCAATGCCCAGGCTACACCGGCAGGGGTGATCAGCTTGCCTGAGCAGACAACCTTTACCCGTTCTCTCAGACCGTATTCGCACAACATGTCTACGACCATGGGCAGGCTTTCGTTGAGCGGTAATCCCACATAGTCCATCAATGCCATGGGGGCGGCACCCGTGCCGCCGTCGGCACCGTCAACCGTAATGAAATCGGGAGCATATTCCGATCCTCTCTGGTTGATCTTTTCGAACAGGGTTTCCAGCCATCCGTAGGCACCGACCACGGTCTTGAAGCCAACGGGTTTTCCGGTTACCCGTCGAATCCGTTCAATCATATTCAACAGATCATCTGCGGAATTGATATCGGGATGTCGATTGGGACTGATAGCGTCCTGGCCAACCTCAATACCCCTGATCCGGGCAATTTCTCGGGTAACCTTGGCGCCTGGAAGGATACCGCCCTTGCCTGGCTTTGCGCCTTGACTGAGTTTGATCTCGAACATGCGCACCCTGTCTTGTGCCGCAATCTCCTCGAGTTTTATATCCGAAAGGTTGCCGTCCCGGTCGCGTACCCCGAATTTGGCCGTGCCGATTTGGAATACCAGGTCGGCGCCACCCTCGAGATGGTAGGGTGAAAGTCCTCCTTCACCGGTATTCATCCAGCAACCGGCCTGTTGGGCACCGGCCGATAGAGCGCTTATTGCGGGTACCGAGAGCGCACCGAAACTCATCCCGGAGATATTGATGATGGAATCGGTTGTATAGGGTGTTTTACAGCCAGGGCCAATGACCACCTTGGTTGCGGGCACCGCATCCTCACCCAAGGTCGGATAGGGGCAGTTGACGAAGAGTATGGAACCCATCGGTCGCAGGTCCCGCGTTGAGCCAAATGCAATCGTGTTATCTTCATTCTTTGCAGCCCGATAGGCCCAGGACCGCTCCGCGCGATTGAAGGGCATCTCTTCCCTGTCCATGGCGAAGAAGTATTGGCGAAAAAACTCACCCAGGTGTTCGAAGAAGTATCGGAATCGACCGATGACCGGGTAGTTGCGGCGTATGGTCTGTTGGGTTTGGGTAACATCGATTATGTAGAGGACGATTATTGTGAGCACGCCCATGCCGAGAATGAAAACAAATATTACCGAGAGTATCTCGAACAGCGTGAATACCCAGCTTTCAGTGACAGCGGTCATCATTGGTTGGCTCCAGTATCAACTGGCGACGGGGCAAGGTTCTGTCATTTCACCAAGACGCCGGGTTAGCGCCATGTTCTCCCGATAGTCCACCGGTGCCACAACCAGGCTCGGCCCCTGTTCCCTGAATGCCGCCTCCAGGGTATCGGCGAATTGGCTGCTCTGTTCCACATGATGGCCATGCCAGCCGAATGCACTGGCCAACTGCATCCAATCGGGATTGTCGAAGGAGAGTTTGGTATGCCGACCGAATTCACTCTCCTGCTTCCAGGCAATCAGACCATAGGCGTGGTCCTCCCAGACGAGCATCACCAGGTTGGTGTTGAGTCGTTTGGCGGTCTCCATCTCCTGAACGTTCATCAAAAAACCGGCATCGCCCGAGATGCCGAGAATACGTTGTTGGGGCAGGACCAGACTGGCGGCGATTGCACCAGGCAGGGCAAAGCCCATGGAACAGAAGCCGTTGGGTATCAGGCAGGTATTGGGTTCATGGCAATGGTAGTGGCGGGCAATCCACATTTTATGTGCGCCCACATCGGAGAGGACGATATCGTCAGGCCCCATTACCTTACGTGCATCCCACAACATCTTTTGCGGGCGTATGGAACCTGAGGTGTCGTCATTGGCATGCTCTGCCAGTTCATTCTGCATCAGCCGCCTGGTCTCGGCCTGTTGTGACAACTCATAGTCGGGTACGCCATGGGTCGTCAGACGTTCATTCAACATCCATATGGTATGCGCGAGATCGCCAACCAGTTCGAGTTCCGGATGATAATACTCATCGATCTCCGCGGGCAGGAAATCAGCATGCAGAATGGTCTTGTTTTTATGTGGATTCCAGAGTCGCGGGTGGTATTCGACCATGTCGAAACCCAGGGTTATAACCAGGTCTGCGTCATCGATGGCCAGGGTCGGATAGTCCTTGCTGCCGAGTCCGATGGTGTAGAGACAGTAGTCGGCATCCATATCGACTGCGCCCTTGGCCATAAAGGTACTCAATACACCGATCCCTGTTTTCTCGCACATTAGGCGCAGCTGCTTGGCGGCACGCCGTCGAATGGTCCCATTGCCGGCGATAATCACCGGTTTCCTGGCCTTGCTGATCAATGCGAAGGCCTGGTCGGCGATCTTGTCGTCGGCCACCGAGCGGCGAAACCGGCGTGGCTCCAGTGGTTCGGCATCAACCTGGTGTTTCGCAATATCTTCCGAGAGTTCGATATGAACGGCACCGGGTTTTTCGGTGCGTGAAAGGCGCACGGCCTTACGAATGACTTCAGGAATGGTCACCGCATTGTAGATGCTGGTGGCCCACTTGGTGACCGGCTTGAACATATCCACCACATCCATGATCTGATGCGACTCCTTGTGCAGGCGCAGGGTGGAACCCTGCCCGGTCAACACCAACATCGGGGCCCGGTCCATGTTGGCATCTGCAACACCGGTGATCAAGTTGGTGGCGCCAGGTCCGAGAGTACCCAGGCAGGCGGCGGGATTGCCGGTGAGACGACCATATATCTCCGCCATGAAGGCTGCCCCCTGTTCATGACGTGTCAGAATGAACTTGATCTTTTCGGACTCCTCCAGTGACATGATGAAGTCGGCGTTCTCTTCACCCGGTACGCCAAAGATATATTCGATACCCTCATTTTCCAAACACTTCACCATCAGTTCAGATGCCTTCATAGCGAAATCTCCAAGGTCGGTTGGGTCTTGGATTCAATACCCGGACAGTGTGACGCAGGTTTATGCATCTGCATTTTATTATTCTGCGTATAGGTAAATAGTAGCGAACCAAGGGGGCAAAACATGCATTTTTTATAATTCGGTTATAACGATTTTATAACCAGAATATCACGATTGAGCTCTCTGTACCGGGAATAAACTTTGGCATTATCCAATTATGGCTATGTAACTGCATGATTTGAAAGGTCGCTTGGGTTGGCGCGAAGA
>NATW01000015.1 GCA_003094555.1 gamma proteobacterium symbiont of Ctena orbiculata | reverse complement strand
AAAAAAACCTTCACTTATTCCTACGCAAAATAACCATTCGCGTTTATTCGCGTTCATTTGCGGACTGATCTGTAAAAGTTGGCAGTGAGAAGTTGACCTGGGTGCCTTCACCCGGTTGGCTCTGAATTGTCAGGTCTCCCCGATGCGCCTCGACGATGACCCGACAGAGATAGAGTCCCAGACCATATCCCCCGGTCTCGCGCTGACGCGCCTTATCAACCCGGTAGAAGGGTTCCGTGAGGTGGGGCAGATGCTCCCCTGGGATGCCTTCACCATGATCCTTTACGCTGACACGCCATTCCCGCTCTGTTATGCGGCTGCTGATCTGGACGGGGGGTGCGGACTCAGGTGTATGTCTCAAACCATTCTCCAGCAGGTTTTTTATCAGCAGCCGAATGCGCACCGCATCCAACTCCATGGGAAGGTTGTCATTCTCATGTTCACAGTCGATGGCTGCCGTGGAGAAGTGCTGTTGAATCACTGAATCTATGAGCAGCCCTGGCTCGACCGGTTGCAGATCGAGTTTCGCGTGCCGGTTTCCGAGGCGTTCCGTCTCCAACAACTCCGCCAATTCCTGTTCCAGTAACTGCAGGTCCGCAATTATTCGGTCGCGGGGCTCACTGACCTGCATCAGTTCGGCATTCAGGCGCGCACGGGTCAGGGGAGAGCGCAACTCATGGCTGATGGCCAATAGCAGCTGACGCTTGGCCTCCATCATCGCCTCGATCTCGTCAGCCATGGTGTTGATGCTGTCTGCCAGTTCACCCAATTCGTCCCGGCGTCGGATAGTGATGCGGTGGTCCAGTTCACCGGAGCCGAATCGGGCAACACTCTGGCGTATATCCTGGATAGGATGAAACAGACGCTTCACCAGATGGTAAGTGAGGGCAATGATCAGCAAAACGGTAACAATTGTGGCGCCAATGACAAGCGCCAGTGCGCCACTATCCAGACGATCCCGGGTCAACAGCAGGATAGTGCTATCCTTGTCCCTGAGGCGAAGCAAGAATCGATGCTCATCATGATTGAACTCGATAGGACGTCCATTGCTGAGTCGGTGGGCATGGAATCTCAGCCGCCGGGTATCCAGGATTTCGCCCCGGTTGGACCATGTCAGCTGTTTGGTATGGATCTGAATATTGATTTGCAACCGTTGCGCCAACCTTGCTGCTGCCTGGGTATCGGGGGGAGAACCGATCTCTGCCAATAAATGTTCGATATATTCAGTCAGGTGGGGTTCGGCGAGGGATCGAAACTCCCCTTGGATACCGTAGCGGAAGCCGGTTCGCACTGTGAGTGCGATCAGAATACTGATACCGATAAACAGTATGATCAGGCGACCGCTGAGGCTATGCCGTCTGGTCATGTTGCAGGGCCTACCAGGCGATATCCCGTACCCCAGACTGTCTTGATGTAATCAAGGGGTCTCAGCTTTTGACGCAGACGACTCACCAGGATGTCGACGGAGCGGGTATAGAGATCGGCCTCGATACCTTTTACTGCAGCCAGAATCTCATCTCGACTGTAGGCGCGACCGGGATGCTGTGCCAGCAAGGCCAGTAAGCGGTATTCGAGGGTTGTGAGATTGAGGCTTTGCTCCTCGACGAAGGCATCCTGTCGTTCCAGGTCGAGTCTTAATTTGCCCAGGATGATCTCCTGCCGGGTGTCTGGTTGTGAGCGGCTGCGTTTGAGGATGTTCTGTATCCTCGCCACCAACTCCCTGGGCTCGAATGGTTTTGCCAGATAATCATCGGCTCCGAGTTCCAGGCCGACCACCCGATCCATCACCTCACCCCGGGCGGTGAGCATGAGAATTGGCAGACTGCTCTGTTTCCTAATGGTACGGCACACCTCAAAGCCGTCCATTTCCGGCAACATGATGTCCAGAATCACCAGGTCCGGATTTGTATTTTCGATGCGCTTCAGGCCTTCAGAAGGGTGTGTCACCGCTTCCAGAGTCAAATCGTAACGGGAGAAATACTCTTTCAGCGGTGCAGCCAGGGCCTGGTCATCGTCAATCAGTAAGATGCGGGGCATCACTATTTCCAATACTCAATTGCTCACCATCGCCACAGGCAAACTTGCAATGGCGATGTTCGCGATGATGTCTGATCATCGATTGTAGTTTATCTCGTTGGCCTTGATTGAGATTATCACTGAAATCGGCAAAGGCATCTATGACATCCGAGCTGAGGCTGGCCAATTGGGCCTGCTTCTGCATCAGCAGGGTGCGGGCTTGTTCACGGTCGAAATCAGGGCTTTCAAGCAGATCGATAGCCTGGTCAACATAGCTTGACCTATCTCTTCTTAGCTCATTTACACTCAACACTATCCGATCTTTAAGTGCTGTAAGCTGGTGGTGCTGAGAATCGTCGAGGTCGAGCTTCTTGCCGATCCGCTCAGTCATCCAACTGATGCGTCCCTCGGGGCCTGCGCAATAACCTTTAAAGCGGGCGATTGCCACACCGCTGATCAACAGCGTTACCAATACGATAAGTGTGATTATCAATGTCTTTCCCATGATGGATCTCCTAGCATGATCGATACAGTTTTCGGACCGCTTGTCCTTGAGTAATAGTCTGCACTGCCCGATGCCGAAGATCCTCTCAGTGGTGTATCCACGTGTAACAAGTTGTAACCGGGATAGGGTTGCACCGCTAAGTTTCAATCAGAAGCGATGCTATCTTAATAAAGATAATAAATACAATAAGATATATTTGATATATCATGTAAAGTATAGATTAATGTTATTAAATTCAACTATCCAATGTAGTGTTTATTACAGAGTGGCCATCATTTGCCGACAATATCCTTATTAGGTAAAACTTTGAAAATCCACAGGAATGAATAGATGGGTTTCATGCATGGAGCTTTGGTCGAATAGGCTGTTGTGAATTGGAGAACAGATCGGTATCTGTCTGATCGATGCAGGGAGTGCCGGCACTATTTGAACAAGTCCATTTTGAAATCTACTTGTTGTCATCAGTTGAGATTTTATTCTGCAGCAAATGAGACTAAGTCAGAAAATTCTGCTTATTACTATCGGTACGCTTTCGTTCTCCTTGCTGCTTAGCTCTGCCGCCAATATATTCAGTTTCCGCTCAAATTATACCGATGCATTACTCACAGGCAGTTTCGGCATTGGACATAGCATTGAGAGCGTCCTGACTGAACTACTGGGCCTCGGCTTAACCCTCGATTCACTATCTGGCGTGGATAAAAAGCTTTTCGACATTGCACAACATAATCAGCATATAGAGTATGCCGGTGTGACAGACCTAACCGGCCTGGTGCTGTTTCACAATGATCATACACAGAAAGGGCAGAAATATAGCGACCCTGTGACACTCAAGACCTTGTCTTCCAAACAACCCCTGTGGCAGATCTATCAGCATTCCGATGGGAAGTATTTTTACGATGTGGCTGTACCCATCTTTGATGAAGGCAAACCAATCGGGGTAATTAGACTCGGTTTCTCCACAAAGGTCATCGATGAAAAGGTGCTACAGGCAATCAGGCAGGTTCTGGTCAATGTTTTGATTACGTTTATTATCATTGCGCTACTTCTCAATTTCTTTTTGCGTAAGCAACTTATAGAGCCTATCAAGCGACTTTCCAGGTATGCTACAGCTATTGCAAGCGGCCGCTTCGGAGACTCAGTAAAGTTTCATAGTGGAGACGAGATCGGTACCCTGTCCAGTGCATTGGAAGACATGGGGAGCACTATCGAAAAACAGATCGACGAACTCAAGCGTTCCGGAATTGAGTTGGAAGAGAAAGTAGAAGCTCGTACTCAACAACTTGCGGAATCCAATGAGACATTACAAACCAGCAATGCTAGCTTGAAGCAGGCACTGCAGAGAGCACAGGAACTGTCTGAGGCTTTACGTAATAGTGAAGAGCGCTTCAGAATGTTATTCGAAGCGAACAAGGCGGTGATGCTTACGATTGATCCGGATACAGGCACTATTCTAGCGGCAAACAACGCGGCGGTTGATTTTTACAGATATGATCAGGATAAGTTGTTGGGCATGCAAATCAGCGACATAAATATTCTTAGTCAGGAGGATATCGATCTAGAGATGCAAAATGCCCGAAATGAAGAGCGCCACCACTTCTACTTTCGCCATGCCCTGGCGTCAGGTGAGATTCGAGATGTGGAGGTGCATTCAGGTCCGATCGACTGGAATGGTCAGGAGGTTCTCTACTCTATCATTCATGATGTAACAGACAGAAAGAAAGCAGAAGCAGAGCTTGAATATATCGCCAATTATGATGCATTGACTGGTCTGCCCAACCGGCGTTTGAAGATAGACAGGCTACGTCAGGCGATAGCTCATAGTAAGCGGAATGGTGTCAGTGTAGGAATTTGCTATTTGGATCTTGATGGCTTTAAGCCGATTAACGATCGCTTCGGCCATGATACAGGCGATCAGATATTGATCGAAATCTCACGCAGATTACAAGCTACACTGCGTGAAAAAGACACGATTTCACGTGTCGGTGGCGACGAATTTGTATTGATATTGAGTGATTTGACAGGTGTGCAGCAATGTACACAGATCCTGGACAGGGTATTGGAGGAGATAGCAGAGCCCATACAGGTGGGAACTACCCATTTAGAGGTGAATGCCAGTATAGGGGTGACCCTGTTCCCGGAAGATGACGTGGATGCCGATATCCTGATCCGGCATGCAGACCAGGCAATGTATTGGGCGAAGGAGGAGGGTAAAAATTGTTATCGCCTTTTTGTTCCACACCAAAATAAGCAGGTCAAGGTGAATCGGGAAAACTACCAGCATCTTCAGAATGCATTGCTCAATGAGGAATTTGTAATCTACTATCAACCCAAGATTGATATGTATAGTTGTGAGGTGATCGGTGTCGAGGCTCTGATTCGTTGGATGCATCCTGAATATGGAATCACCCTGCCTGGCGAATTCCTGTCGCTGATCACGAAAACTGAATTGGAGCTGGAGTTGGGTAGATGGGTAATAGATCAAGCGCTGCGGCAGGTAAGCGAGTGGCAAGGGAACGGCATCGTGCTTCCGATCAGCGTGAATGTGGGTGTATATCATCTGCAGTCGCCAGTTTTTGCCAAGCAAGTGCGGGAACTCTTTTCAAAACATCCCGATGTGAAACCGGAAATGCTCGAATTGGAGATTTTGGAGACAGCTTCCATTGAGGACACCAATGCTATCTACCATACCCTGACCGATTGCCATGAACTAGGTATTAAGATCTCCTTGGACGATTTTGGAACAGGTTACTCCTCACTCGCCTATTTTCATCGCCTTCCGGTCGATACCTTGAAGATAGATCAAAGTTTTGTACAGGCTATGCTGGATGACCCACAGGACCTGACCATCGTTGACAGTGTGGTTCGCCTTGCACATGCATTCAGACATCCGGTGATAGCGGAAGGTGTTGAGTCAATCGAGCATGCCTCCGCACTGCTTACCTTAGGTTGTCGATTCGGTCAGGGTTATGGTATTGCTAAACCGATGCCGGCGGAGAATATTCCATCCTGGTTAAAACAGTGGAAAGAGGATCAGCTTTGGCGCGGCCTAAAGAACAGACTCTTGAAA
>NATW01000014.1 GCA_003094555.1 gamma proteobacterium symbiont of Ctena orbiculata | reverse complement strand
AGAATTTCTCCAAGGTTAAAGGGCTGATGTTTAACCGCCCCGACTTGATGCATCGTCTGCTGAGTAAGGTGGCGGATGCGGTGACTGCCTACTTGAATGCCCAAATAGATGCCGGTGCCCAGGCGGTGATGCTGTTCGATACCTGGGGAGGGGTATTGACGCCGCAGCACTACGAGGCATTCTCCCTGGCCTATATGCGCCAGATTATAGGGGGCCTGAAGCGCGAGGCGGAGGGACGCAAAGTGCCTGTCATCATGTTTACCAAAGGTGGTGGTTTTTGGTTGGAGCAGATGGCGGATAGCGGCTGTGATGCATTGGGCATTGACTGGACCTTGAGTCTCGCCGATGCCAGACGACGGGTGGGTGACAGAGTTGCCCTGCAGGGTAACCTGGATCCCTGTACCCTGTATGCATCACCACAGCGTATCCGGGATGAGGTGGCTCAGGTGTTGGCAAGTTACGGAATTGGCAGCGGTCATGTGTTCAATCTTGGGCATGGCATCCACCCCGAAATCGACCCTGAACATGCGGGTGTATTTATCGAGGCGGTGCATGACCTGAGTCGCATCTACCATACCAAGGATTAATGGGTGAGGGGAAAACAATGAAAGTAGCACTGCTTGGGCTGGGACTGATGGGGCTACCGATCGCTCACAGACTGGTACATTGTGGTCATGAGTTGATTACCTGGAACCGCTCGAAAGAGCGCCTCAAAACCGCTCAGGATGAGGGGCTGAATGTGACCCCGTCGCTTACCGAGGCAGTGACTGCCGGGGAGGTCTTGATCCTCACCCTCAGCGATGCCGGAGCAATCAACCAAGTATTATTCGATCCATCCGTGAAACCGCTGATCAGGGGTAAGACGGTGTTACAGATGGGTACCATCTCTCCCGATGAGAGCCGTGATATCGGTGCAGCCGTGGTGGATGCGGGAGGCGACTATCTCGAGGTGCCGGTTCTGGGGAGTATTCCGGAGGCAAAAGCCGGGGAGCTGATCGTCATGGCGGCAGGTTCAGAGAGCGCTTACCACCAGACCCTGCTGATGCTGCGTGGACTCGGCAAGGAGGTCGAGCATCTCGGTCCAGTCGGTAAGGGCGCCGCAGTGAAATTGGCAATGAACCAACTGATCGCTTCGCTAACCGCTGGATTCTCCCAGAGTCTTGGTCTGATCCGCGCAGAGGGAGTGGAGGTGGAGCAGTTCATGGGACTATTGCGCCAGAGTGCCCTTTATGCCCCCACGTTCGATAAGAAACTGAAGAAATTCATGGAGCACGATTACAGCAATCCAAACTTTCCGCTCAAACATCTGATCAAGGATATCGCCCTGTTTCAAAAGGTGGCAGAGGCTTCAGGTATGAACGGTGAGGTTGCAAATGCCATCTTGAGAATTCTGCGTAGCGGGCAGGAGGCCGGTTATGGGGATGAGGACTATTCATCCCTATATGAAGCGATCAATCCTGGATTCGATGCAGAAACAGATACGGGTTGTTAATCTATAAGGCCGGGCGATACTCCTTATCCGATCAATAGTGAAGCAACAACACCGAGAATAATGATTCCGATAGCGCCAATAATGGCCTGTTCGCTGCCTAACATCGTTTGTAGCCTCCTTGAAAAAACACCTATAAGAACAGTCAAGTTGAAATGCCTCGAATACCCGTCTAACTAGACGAGTGTCATCAATATATCTAGCCTTTTTAAAGAAATTTTCAAGTGTGGAAAATCCAATACCATGATTTTAATATGGGATAATTAAACGGAGTGCTTCTTCCATTCCTATGGCGATTACTTGATCGAGGTCAAAGGCCTTCACTGATCAAACGCGTAGCATCCATGCTCCGTTATACCGCGGCGAGAGCTCATCATGAATCAATATCAGTTACCGGTGGTTGATATCGCAGATATGCCGAAGGTTGCCCTTGAGTCGATGAATGAGGTTCATCTGGAGGAGGTTGCCCTGATCAACCGGTTGGGAGAGTTGGTTTTGCAAGGCATCGCAGGGGATGTGGATCTTGAACAGATCAA
The DNA here is from genome assembly GCA_003094555.1 of gamma proteobacterium symbiont of Ctena orbiculata. Lineage (GTDB taxonomy): Bacteria > Pseudomonadota > Gammaproteobacteria > Chromatiales > Chromatiaceae > Thiodiazotropha. The sequence continues at coordinate 3,552 of NATW01000014.1, read as the reverse complement.
GCGGGTGCTGGATGAGTGGCTGCTACATACCCGCGCCCATTTTGAAAGTGAAAACAACTTGATGGAAACTTATGCCTTCCCCCCCTACCCGGTGCACAAGGAAGAGCATACCCAGGTGCTCGCACGAATCGAGTCGCTAATGGTTCAGTGGTCAAAAGACCAGGAGTTACAGCAACTGGCCGACTTTATATTTGTTGAGTGGAGGAGCTGGTTCGATCAGCATGTGAACAGTATGGATAGGGTGACTGCGCAGTTTCTCAGCCAGGTGATGTAGCCTGCAGTCACTAGATCTGCGGAATTTCTCTACAAAGGCGGCGGAATAAATTCCGCCGCCTTTTTTGGTTAACCAAGCAGTACGGCGGCGACGATACCGAGTACCAAAATGGCTATAGCTCCAGCGATTGCCTTTTCACTACCTAACATGGTGATGTCCTCCAAGTTTGACACTGACCATAAAAGTTCACGCAACTCGATGTGCAGCTTTGCAGTAATAACCTGCGAAATGTAGGGTAATAGGTCTAGATTGAGAAATAAGTGATATATATCAATGAATGATCTATTAATGGGCTGTACTTGGGGAAAATAGGGAGTATTTCTCCTTTTATCTCAGCCCGTGATGGCGAAAACTGTTTGTGTCAGGAATAGTCCCGGCAGAAGCCTTTACATGGTGCAAATCCCTTTATTGCCCCTGATTTATGTTTGAGTGAAGTATGAATTTATTATTCAGTGAACGCCCTGGGAGGCATGAACGCCATCTGTTGCGGAAATATGATAATCCGCTCTTCCCAGAGGCATCCCGCCGATTGACACAGGAGCAATTGACGGAGGCCCAGCGTCTCGACCATGAAGAATTGGTGGCGTATATCGGTGATTTACGCAGCTTGGTCGGTGAGGCCGTGGCCCTGGGTCCCCATGAACAGAGTGACGTCATATTGGGTTTGAAGGAGCGCCTCGACAAGGCCTATGAGACAGCCTCGCGTCTGGCGGATGACCAGACGCCGAACAAAGAGGCGATAAAAAAATTGCTGGGTGTCATCATGCAATCGGTATGGAGGGGCGCAGGTAATGACACCCTGGCACATCAAGAGTTGCACCAGGAAGAGCTTGCTCGACAGGCCCATTTTGAGTTGCTTGACTATCCCCTTGTGGCCGATCTTCTTGATCCGGAATCAGCGATTGCCAAGGATGAACTACTGCCCAGCCTGCTGAGTGCCGATGCGGATGAGTTCGAAGCCGCGGTTACCCTGTTTGATCCGGCCCAGCTGGCGGCGCTCCTCGCCCAGGCTGAAACCCTATCTGAACTGAATGGCAAGGGGGAGGTTTATGAACAGGGAAGCGCCCGTCTCGAGCAGTTAAAAGCATTGCTCAAATCGCGCCAGGTCGACTAGTGTTGTTTAGCAACAGGCCCTAAAAGCTGTCGGCAAAATCCTGTGTCCAATAGATGAGGTAGGTGGATGTGGGATTTTCAGCAACAGCCACGCCTATCTCGGTAAAACTGCCATTCATGATGTTGGCGCAATGACCGGGGCTCTCCAGCCAGGCAGTCATGGCGCTCTGCTCATCATTGTAGCCGGCCGCGATATTCTCCCCATATGTCCGCCAGTTGTAACCTGTGGCTGTGATACGGTCTCCCGGGTCTGAGTCATCAATGCCTGTATGGCTGAAAAAATCGTTGTCGGCCATGGATGTGGAGTGTACTTGTGCCGCTTGCTCCAGATTACAGTGCCAGGCAAGTGAAGGTACTGCAGAATAGTTAGTACTACCGCAGGTCCGGGCCACGGCCCTGGCATCGTTGACCAGGGTCAGCATGATCTTATCACTGGTGTTCATACAGAGATCGATGGTGCCTTGGCTGGTTTGTCCCAGATTGTATTCTGACCCGGTGGTGAAACTCCAACTTACAGCGGTTACAAGATTACCGGCCAGATCCTGGATGTTGCCGGCGAGGGTGACCGTATAGGTGGTTTCCGTTGCGAGTGCTGTGTCAGGGATCAGGGAAATACGATTGTTTAGCGCATCGTAGCTGACGCTACCCGTAACAGGGCTTGAACCTTGACTGAGTTGCAGGCTTTGACTATCGATCTGGGATTCGAGTAATGCTTCGTCAAAATCGATAGTGATACTGGTTGTGGTCGAGACGTCAGTGGCGTCTACTTGTGGTGTTCGTGAAAGGATGCTGGGTGGTGTGGTGTCCACCATCGGCACCACGCTGATGGTTACTGCCGCAGTATCAGAGAGTTCACCGTCATTGACCTGCAACTGGAAACTGTAGATGGTGGTCTGTTGCACAGTTGGTGCAATGAAACTGAGGGTTGGATTGGCCAGATCTCCGAGACTGATGGAGGCCCCCTGAGTCTGACTCCAGATGAAATTGAGTGCGTCGCCATCCGGATCACTGGAACCGGATCCGTCCAAGGTTACCGTCTCTCCCGATGTGACCGATTGTGTTGCGCTGATACTGGCATTGGGCTGCTGGTTGGTCTGAGTCGGCTCTTCTGCTGCAGGTGGGGTTTCGTCACCGGTGGAAGGTGTATCTTGATCGTTGCTGTTGGTGCTCGAAGTATCGCTGCTGGAACCACCGCCGCAGGCACTCAGAAGCATACCCAGCGCCACTATTATCACGATCAGACTTTTATTCTTGTTCAATAACATATCTCTATCTGCAACACTGTTATGAATTTCCAGCCAGACAACGTCATCTGTGAAGCCATCTCTGGCTTAGTCGGCGTAGAATAAAAAAACTACAGTAGAGACCGGTTAAGACCAATGGGGTAATTAACAAATATGGAAGCAGCTTCACAAACCAAGACTATATCCAGCCTATCTCCGCATCTGAAGCTAACCGGTATTGCGTAGCCCCGCTGAGATGGCATTGATCGAGCGGAGCAAGGGCCGCAGCCACATCTCTGCCTCCTCCTCCTGGAGGTTGCTGTGGCGGTAGTGTCTTAAGAGCCCCAACTGGATATGGTTGAGTGGGTCGAGATAGGAGTCGCGGCGACTCACTGACTTTTGCAGTACCGGTGTATCGTCCAGTAGATTGTCCAGCTGGGTAATTTTCAGAATCTGTTTCCTGGTGCGTTCATATTCAAGATTGATTTCATTGAAAATGTTATCCCGGATTTTATTGTCACCGCAGAGCTTGGCATACTCCCAGGCGATGATCATGTCTGTTTTGAACAGTGCCATCTGTGTATTGCTCAGGAGGGCATGAAAAAAGGGCCAGTTTTTATACATCGCCTGTAGTGTCTTCAAGCGACCAGGTTTTTGCTTTCTCCACTGCCGCAGTGCCGTACCAATGCCATACCAACCAGGTATATTGTGGCGTGCCTGTCCCCAGCCGAACACCCACGCTATGGCTCGAACCGATGACTTCGAACGATTCTGTTTGTTGCGGTGTGAGGGACGGGAGCCGATATTCATCATACCGATTTCGTTTACCGGGGTGGCCGCATAGAAGTAGTCAAGAAATCCATCGGTAGCTTCGGTCAACTGGCGGAAATGGCTTTCACTGATCTCGGCGATCTCCTGCAAGGCGTCATGATACTGTTGTTT
>NATW01000013.1 GCA_003094555.1 gamma proteobacterium symbiont of Ctena orbiculata | reverse complement strand
AAAACTAATGCCTATAACAATGTGTTCAAATCATTCGCTGTGCTCACTGGGTCGCTTCGCTGCGCGCCCCATATTTAGTCGTTATACACAATAAACATGGACAACACTCAAATAATACAATTCACAATTGCTTCACTGGCATTTGGCTTTAAGCCCGGGCCTGGTATGTTCGTGCATGCCATGCGAGCAGTTACGGACGGAAGAAAAGCAGCTCTTACTATGGCGATAGGCACTGAAACAGGGCATGCTCTCACATTTCTACTCCTCTGGGCTGGACTAACGTCCCTAAGCATTTACAACCAACATATTGCGCCTTTTCTAGCCCTTATCGGTGGTTTATCCCTTGTCTACATAGGGGTTAAGTCAATACTAAAAAGTTCCAGAAACACCTATTCATTAGATAACAACAAGCAACTGTCTGGCAAAAGTTACTATCTTACAGGTGTAGGATGGGCATTTATTAACCCAATAAATATCGCATTTTACGTGAGCATTCTGCCAACTTTTTTCAAAGTGGAAGAATTGGTTGTCAATGACATGCTGTTAGCACTAACAATTTTAATTTTATCCATTTTTTTCTCGCATGTCGTATTTATATATTTTGCGAGCACCATTAAAGAAATGTTTTCAACATCTGGCGGTAAAAGCTTGGCTAACATCATTGGAAACATTGTGTTCATAACTATTGGGTTGTATGTTGCAATAATTAAAGTAATTGAGTACTCGGATTGGTAAAGGAGGATTCATGCCAAATGCTTCCCCCACATGGATTAGTATTTTATTTTTTGGAGTCGGGTTACTGGCGCTGGCAGCGCTGATTTACATCAATCCTGCGTCTATTGATTCTGAGTTTATGCCAATATGGTTAGAATCATTAGAGATTCTGTTATATGTCTTTCTAGGCTTAGCGTTTTTTTTGGTTATCTGGATACTAAGCGAACTAAATACCAGCTCCAAACACTATGGCATACCAGAGCTACTTGGGATTGTTGGAATAGCTTTTACTTTATTGATTATTTTCGCTAATTTGTATCGTGTTGGTGGTCTAATTCTGAATGACGTGCCTATAACCCCAACATGGGTAGAGTCTATATATTTTTCCATTAGTATTTTTACCAGCAATGGGATAGGAGAATTCACTCCAAAACCAGAGCTTAGGATGTATGTTGCCCTGGAATCATTGATCGGATTCTTGATGACACCAGTAATAATAACAATGGCCTTTATAATCTATCAGAAAAAATCAGAAGCAAACCGCAACAATGTATAAAAATGTATAACGAGACAAAGGGTCTCGTTAATATAGCTGTTAGAGTTTAAGGGGTTTTAAAACTAGAATGTACATCGAAGTTGAGTATTTAAAGTATGTTTCTTTTGGTTTGGTGCTAGGATTTGCAACCTTTTGGGCATTGCTAATGAGGTGGTCCAGAAAAGATTGGAGATCCACTCGAAAAGCAAATCGAGGGCTTTGGATAATGGTCTTTTTGGCAATGGCTGTTCCGTTAAAAAACTACGTTACAGATGGTGAAATGTCACCATCAAAAGAGGTTGGTGAAGTAACTTACGTCTACATAAGTTTTCTACTTGGTTACCTGTTAGGTTACTTAAATCACAGAATAATTTATAAAGAGTCATGAACTGTATATCCAAATTCAACCATAAAAGTCACTCCAGTCGGAAAGTTTACTCCATGGGCCAAATTGTACTCCCATATCATAGCAACACAATTCATCCCATTCCGTAAACTTCCGCTGAGCGCGACATTAGGGCGAATCATTAAGAAATTAGGACAGGCATTATTTGAACACAGGCCACCTGGGGGTTCTTTTCATAAGGTCAATTGGTGGCTGTCCCGGTTTCGGTTTGTGGCTGTCCTGGTTTCGGTTTCGTTTTTTTTCCTCTGGATTCTTTCGTACCGGCGGGGACCGCAGAATCAACCATAGGCCTCGCAGGCCTCGAACAGCCGTTCCACCCTATCGCGGTCTTTGCTGAACCCACAAGGGGTTGCCCGACGATGCTCAAAATAGCGTCCCGTTGAATCGATTCCTGCACCGCCAATGGCCAACCAGACAGGGGTGTCCGCCCCTTCCTCCGGACTCTGGTGACCGCCGAAACCGAGATTGTTGCTGAGGGTTGAGTTGACGTCACCGGGATGGCAGGCATTGACACAAATTCCCTGATCAGCCAGCCGTTCGGCAAACGCGGTGCTCAGCATACGGTCAGCCTGTTTCGACTGGCGATAGGCGACGTTGTTGCTGTAGTGACGTTGCCGAAACTCCAGGTCGTCCAGATCCAGCCCGCCCGCCCAGTAGCTTGCCACGTTCACCACTTGAGCCCCTTCGGTTGCGGGCATGTACGGGGTGAAGGCTCGGATCATACGGAAATAGGCCAATACGTTGGTGGCAAACTGCAGTTCCACGCCATCTGCTGATTCCTCTCGCCGGGGTGGCGTGATGGCGGCGTTGTTGACCAGGATATGCAGTGGACCCTCCCATCGCGACGCGAGGTCGGAGATCGCATCGCCCCGGGAGAGGTCGGCCAACTCGTAGCGCACCTGGGTATTGCCCGTTTCTTGCCGGATACGCTGTGCTGAGCGTTCCGCCTTGCTGCGGTTGCGCGCGACCAGTACCACCTCCCGCATGCCGTCGCTCGCCAGTCCCCGGGCGATGGCCTCACCAATGGCGCCTGTGGCGCCCGTTACCAGGGCGCAGGTTCGATACGACATCAGCTCCTCCCATGTACGTAATCATATGGGAACGGTATCAGCGAAGAGTCGTATTTCAAAATCTCAACAACTGCGGCTCACCTTTGATCTCGCGGATTGTCACGCCGGAATGCAGCAGAGTAATCAGGACAGGCATCATTTGAAGGAAGAAAATGGGCTCTCCAGCTTCCATTTTCTGTTGGAATAAAATTATGACCGCCATCGACTCATCCAGGAGGTTTAACCGATAATCATCTTCTAATTGAGTGACCTAGATGTGGATTTCCCGAACAAGGCGCAAGAAGCTCACTGCCAATACGCGTTGATAGGCATACATGACCCAGGCTGGGTTTGAAAGGTATCAGACGGGCGATGTCTGATAGATCTGTAACGAATACCCACTCGCGCAGAACCACTTTCTTTCCCTCCCTATGGCTTGCGTGAATCGCTTGATCCCTTCCCTTGTTCCGATGACTGTGTTGTAGTTTTTGCCATAGTTTTTTACGCTATCCAGCCAGGCTTCCGGGGCGATATTCAAGAAATACTGGGACAACCGCCAGACACCAACCACTGCGCCGGAGTTAACTCGGTTCACTCACGCTTCTTAGCCAATATCAAGGCATCGTAAAGCATAATGATCACCCCGAGCGTGATCGCCGAATCGGCCACATTGAAGGCCGGAAAGTAGTGTTGCTGATAATGAAAGTGGAGAAAGTCGATGACCTGGCCGAACAGGATGCGGTCGATGACGTTGCCGATAGCGCCGCCGACGATCAGGGAGAGGGCCACGGCAATCCACTGCTCGTCCCGTTTCAGGCGCCATATCCAACCGACCAATACTCCACATACGCCGATTGCCAAGACGATGAAGAACCAGCGCTGCCAGCCACCCTGGTTGCTGAGAAAGCTGAATGCCGCACCCTTGTTGTAAAGCAGGGTCAGATCGAAGATAGGCAACACCCTGACCGACTCATACAGGGTCAAGCTGGACTCGGCGATCTGTTTGGTCACCTGATCCAGCACCACCACAACCAGTGACAACCATAGCCAGCGTGTCATCCTGTCACTCCTCTCGCGCAGTCTCAGGCATAGTGACGAGTTTCACCATTCCCGACCACGTTCTCCACACAACGCCCGCAGAGTTGCGGATGTTCGGCATTGGACCCGACATCCTCCCGATGGTGCCAGCAACGGACACACTTGTCATGGGCGGAAGCAACAACCTGGACAGCGATGGCCAACTCCTCGTCCACAACCGCATCGGCCGGCTGCTGCTCCATAGCATAGACCCGCGCCTCGGATGTTATCAGGACGAAACGCAACTCATCCCCCAAGCTATCCAGCATCGCCTTCAGTTCATCACCGCAGTAGATATTCACCTCGGCATCCAATGATGAGTTGCCCGCGGCGCGGAACGACTCCATCGCCTTGCCCACACTCTCTCTCACCGTGATCGCCCGCTGCCAGAAGTCGCGATCGAAACGATCATCGGCATCCAGGGGAAAGAGATCACCATACCACTGCTCGAGAAAAACACTGTCGCTGCGTTCCCCCGGCATCGACTGCCAGATCTCGTCCGCGGTGAAGCTGAGGATCGGCGCCAGCCAACGCACCATCGCCTCGATGATGTGATACATGGCGGTCTGGCAGGAGCGGCGCGGCAGGCTGTCGGCCTGGGTGGTGTACTGCCGGTCCTTGATGATGTCGAGATAGAAGCCGCCCAGCTCATTGACACAGAAGTTATGGATCTTCTGGTAGATGAGGTGGAACTGGTAGTTGGCATAGGCCTCCACGATCTCCTGCTGCAGCTGCAGGGTACGATCCACTACCCAGCGGTCGAGTTCGATCATCCGTTCCGGTGCGACCTGGTTCTGCGTCGGATCGAAGCCATTCAGATTGGATAGCAGAAAGCGCGCCGTGTTGCGGATCCGGCGATAGGCGTCCGAGGTACGCTTGAGGATCTCGTCGGAGACACTCATCTCGTTGCGATAGTCGGTGGCCGCCACCCAGAGACGGATGATATCGGCGCCCAATGTCTTCAGTACCTTCTGCGGCGCCACCACGTTGCCCAGGGACTTGGACATCTTGCGACCCTCGGCATCCACGGTAAAGCCATGGGTCAATACCTCTTTATAGGGCGCACAATCGTTCATCGCCACCGAGCTCATCAGCGAGGATTGAAACCAACCGCGATGTTGATCGGAGCCTTCGAGATAGAGATCGGCGGGAAACTTCAGTCCCTCCCGGGCATCGAGCACACAGTGGTGGGAGACACCGGAATCGAACCAGACATCCAGGGTGTCAGTGACCTTCTCATAGTCAACCGCCTGATCACCAAGCAGGGTATCGGGAGAGAGGTTGAACCACGCCTCGAAGCCCGACGCTTCTACCAGTTTCGCCACCTGTTCGATCAGCTCCGGGGTCTGGGGATGGAGATCGCCACTCTGCTTGTGGATGAACAGGGTGATCGGTACCCCCCAGGTGCGCTGCCTGGAGATACACCAGTCGGGCCGGTTCTCCACCATACCCTTGATACGCGCCAGGCCCCAGTCCGGCATCCAGGTCACCTTGTCGATCTCCCGCAAGGCAGCCTCCCGCAGGCCGCTCTGATCCATGCTGATGAACCATTGGGGTGTGGCGCGGAAGATGATCGGGGTCTTGTGGCGCCAGCAGTGGGGATAGCTGTGGCGCAGTCGCTCTTCATGCATCAGGGCGCCACGCTGTTTCAGGACATCGATCACCTTCTCGTTGGCGGCCAGGACATGCTCACCGGCAAACAGGGGGGTTCCCTCCAGGAAACAGCCATTGCT
>NATW01000012.1 GCA_003094555.1 gamma proteobacterium symbiont of Ctena orbiculata | reverse complement strand
AGGGTATGAGCAGATCGGCAACCGGATTGGTGCTGGGTGCGGCCGCATCGGCACTGCCCGAGAGGACGATTCTGGATATACCGGCACTGGTATCGATGTTCAGGGCGCCCGTGGCTGCGCCAGATGTCTGGGGTGTAAAGACAACCTGGATATCACAGCTGGCGCCGGCAGCGATTCCGGTTCCGCAATCGTTGGTCTGGCTGAAGTCGCCCTCGGTGGTGATCGAGTTGACCGTGAGAGGGGCATTGCCCTGATTCGTCACCGTTACCACCTGAGGTTGGCTGGATGTGTCGACAGTGGCGTCAGGAAACGAGAGCTGGGTCTCGGATGTGGCCACGTCAGCAGTGGTGGCAGTCACACTGAGATCCACGCTACTGGTAACAGTCTGACCAGAGTCGGTCGCGCTGATTTCCAACGAACCCGTAAGGTCACCCGCTGTTGTAGGTGCCGCCATCACAGAGATTGTACAGCTCTGGTTAGCGGTGAGCGTGGTAGGGCAATCGTTGGATTGCGTGAATTCGCCGACACTCGATACCAGTACATCCTGGATCGATGCATTTCCCATATTCGTCAGCGTTACTGTTTGTGCGCTACTGATCGTATCTACAGGCGTATCGGGGAAACTGAGCGCTGTTGTTGATACGCTCATGACACCGCCTTGAGCATCTGCAGCCAGCGAGACAGTCTGGGTAGTCGTCCCTTGGGGACCGGTACCACTTGCGGTCAGTGTCCCGGACTGTGGTCCCAGGGTTGTGGCAGTGACATTCACCATAATGGTGCAATTGGTGCCGGCAGCGAGAGATGCCGGACAATCGTTGGTCTGAGCAAATGGCCCTGTGGCGTCGATGGTGGAGATATTCACGGCGGCATTGCCGGAGTTTGAAAGTGAAACGGGTACTGATTGACTGGATATACCCACTGGTACCGCGCCTAGATCCACACCATTGCTGCCGATAACCAAGTCGCCTCTCAGGCCGGTACCGGAGAGTGGAACAGTTACAGTAATTGGTAGAAAACTCATCCCGAGTACGATTGAGTGGTCAAACCCGTTAAACGTCAAGGTGCCGGCTAATGGGCCTGAAGTGGTCGGGTTGAACATGACGTCGACGGTACAGCTCGTCAATTCATCAAGAAGTGCAGGGCTTATCGGGCAGTTGTTGACGATAGAGAAATCACCGCTTGCCGAGATCGATGTAAAATCGATAGCATCCGCGGAGTTATCATTGCTGAACGTCACTGTCATGACGCTGCTGCTGTTGCCGACGCCTATGCCGCCAAAGTCCAAGCTTGCTGGCGTTACGCTGTATATCGCGAATGCACTCATCGAGTACAACAGCAGCAGGAGTGCGGAGCTGTATTGCAATGAGGTGACAAAAAGCTTACGTACTCGAGCGTTATAACCACAATCAGCCATTGGATATCCTCCCCGGATTTTTTTTAATTTCTTTTTGTTGTCAGCCCTTGAGGAGCCGATCAACCCTGCGGTATGAAGAAGAACTCACCTGCTTCATGTCCCCCGTGTTTTATTGGCGCGTACTCAGGTATCTGGTCAATGCCAAATTTCGAAGCTGTCTGCTGAACCTCTTTAGCCAGATTACGGAACAATTTATAGGCTTCCAGAATAGATTCATTTTCAGCCAGAGTCCTGAGAAACGACTTGGCGAATACCGAGTGCTGCCCACCACCCTGATCGAGAACAGGTTTCAGGCCCCCAGAGGTCAATACCGTACGCGACCTTGTCTTTGCCATCACCTTTAGCCATTTGGTCTTGACCTCATCGGACATCCCGGACTCCAGTCGCGCCATGGATGAACGTGTAAGGGAGCCGGAATAACAGGAGTCGGCAACCACGAGGATATGCTTTGCCGACATCGCGTTCAGAATATCGGTGATGGCGATATTCGAGATCCAGTTGGCGGTACTGTTTGGTTCGGCGTCAACAGGTAACCAGTAGCCGCGCAGGTTTACTCTGTCCAGTTCACCATGACCTGCGTAATAGATCAGCAGGTTGTCGTTTTCAGTCAGGGTCTCACGCAAGTTATTGAGTGCAGAAAGCATGTCATAACGAGTGGCATCAATCAGCGTGGTGGTCTGGAATCCATATTTTGTGCGCAATAAGTCTGCGGTCTCCCGCGCATCGACACTGGCGCTCAGAAGGCTGGGGAAATGACTATACTGATTGTTGCCGATCACCAGCGCATGATAGTTACCGAAGTCCACTTGGCCGGCGATACGTCTGGTGGTTTTGCTGGTATCGCTGGAGGTATTCAGCTGCTCCTCTCCGCTAGAGGCATAGCGCAGTTTTGGAATGAGCAGAAATTCGAGACTGGTATGTTGCCCCTTTTTATCCACAGCGACCATTTTCACTGGGGTCTGCTCTTCCTCTACTTTGATAGTGGTTGAAAAGATACCCAGAGTGTCGGGTGATTCGGTTTTATCGTTAACCGTGAAAGAGAGCAGGCCAGCCGGCGCCACAACCCGGCCGGTAATTTTCCGTTCCTTTGCCACGGAGCGTAAACGGACACTTGGAATGCCGCGGGTAAGGGCAACCGGCGGGTCGATAATTTCTATACTGGGGCCGGACACCAAACTTGCCTGTTGATTGGCGTGCAGATTGGCCAATTGGGCTCTGTATCGTAATGCTTCCGCCTGATAACGGTCTATTTTTATCTGTTGTTCTTGGATCTGATCCAGATAGGTCTGTTCGGATTTGCGCAAACGTGTGACCTCTGCTTCCTTGCGTGCGGCAGCTGTCTTGGTGGCAATAAGCTCTTTCTGCGTCTTGCGTAACAGCGACTGTTGGCGGGCAAGGTCAGGATTGATTTTTGCCAGTTGCGCCTGATTTGTATCGAGCTGCTGCTCTGTCTGCTGCAGTTTTTGGCGCAACTCCGCGATCTGGCGCTCCTGCTTCGCCACATCACCCTGTAATGTGGTTTGCTGGTTGATCCTTTCCTGTTCCAGTGAGAGCAGGCGCTGTTGGTAGCGATTCACCTCTTCTCTGAGTTTTGTGACAGCTTCTCCCTGTTGGCCCATAGTGCTCTCACGACTACCCAGATCCTGTTGCAGGCGCACTACCTGCTGTTCGAGGCTGATACTGTTGCTGGTTGCCTCGTTCAATGATTTTTGTGCCAACTCCAGTTGCCGGCGCTGTTCGGCCAGCACCGGTTGATTCTTCTCGATATTCGCAATCGTCAGGTCAAGTTGAGACTGTGTCTGATCGAGTTTCTGTTTGAGTTGGCTGGCCTTGCCGGTCTGAACCTTCAACGCTTCTTGTAGCTGGGCCTTTTCCTGGGATGAGAGGCGCAGCGCCTCGTTCATCTTTGTCTGCTGAGTGGAGAGGGATGACTCCAGGTCGACGATCTTGCGCTGTTGTGAGAGTACCGCCTTCTCTTGTTTGGACAGTTGTGCCTGCAGTGTGGTGAGCGCTTCAGTCTGCGAGACTTTGGATAGTTTCTCTTTTCGGCTCAACTCTGAGCGCAGCGCCTCCAGCTCGGACTCGGTGGAGGCGAGTGACGCCTTTTTGTTCAGCAACTGCTGGTTGGTCTCATCCAGCTTGCGCTGTAGTATCGCAGCCTGCTTACGCTGTTGTTCGGTTTCCAGCTGAGACTGTTTAATTGCACTATCCATCTCACCCCGCTGCTCGCTGAGGGCCTTTTCCAGGGAGGCTATCTGGGTGCGCTGTTGCAGGGCCTGTTTTTCACTCACAACCAGTTTGGATTTGAGCTGTTTTAATTCCGGACCGGCGGTGTTGAGAGTTGGGGAGGTTGTCATTGTGGGTTGAATCACCGCTTCCGCCCTCAGCGTGGTCAGACGCTTCTCCGCTTTCGCCAGATTAACCCTTTCTGCTTTCAGCTGTTTGCTGGTGCTCTTGAGCTGCTTGCGCAGCTGTTCTGTTTCAGATTTCTGTTGTTGTCTCTCCTGTTTCAGAAGACGTAGCTCTTTTCGCTCCGCCTTGGAGATCTCCACCGCAGAAGAGAACTGCAGATTGTCATCCTCCAGACCGGAGGCCTGGCGATACCAATTGAGGGCCTGAGCCAGATCCTTCTTCACCCCAAAGCCCTTTTCATAGAGAAAGCCCAGATTGATGCGTGCCCGGGAGTTGCCCTGGTCTGCCGCCTTGAGGTACCAGGCGGCGGCAGTCTTATAATCAGGCTCGATTCCGAGACCCTTCTCGTAGATCTCACCTACATAGTTCTGCGCTACAGGGTCTCCTTCTTTGGCCTGAGGCAGCCAGACGCGCAGGGAAGTCCGGTAGTCAGCCCGGTCAAAGGCCACATATTCGCCGCCTCGAATCTCACACTCGGAGGCAGTGGTTTTGACCGGCCGTCTGGGTGAAAGATAGGTCATGTTTGCGCCCAGCTTGCGTACCTGGCCAGGTAACAGGCAGTCGACAATAAGAAATTTGTCCGGATTGCCGCTGACAGGTGCTGCCGCATCATCGCTAATCTGCCTGGTACTCTGGGTCTGGCAGCCGGAAAGGGCTAACAGGGCAGTGAGCAGGGTACTGACGATCAGCGGTACGGGTTTTATATTGTGTTTATTCATACGGGAACAACGATGTAACATGGTATATCCAAAACCTAATAATATTGCTTCTCGATTAAGAATAGACAATTCAAATCCCTCTGGAAATGGTTTAATCGGGTATCTATGACATATTCACGTATTTGCTGCATTGCAATATGGGGCCTGCTCGCTGCCTGTACCACCCCCAGTGAACGCTTTGACGGAATGGCGCAGGAACGGGGTTTCCATAGAACAGAGGTGGAGGGGGGGGATTTTTCCCATGTCATCTACGATAACGGCAAACTGGGCACATCATCGACCCTGCATGTCTACCTGGGGGGAGACGGAACACCTTGGATTGGCGGATTCATCATCGCCAGCGATCCTACACCGAGAAGGCCTGTAACACTGAAATTGATGGCAATGGATAACTCACCCAGTCTTTTTCTTGGGCGACCCTGTTACCATGGCTATTCTGATCGTCACCCCTGCACCCCCGATTACTGGACTACAGCACGCTACTCTGAGGATGTGATCGATAGCATGGCCGGGGTGCTGCGGAAGATCATGACTGAGTACGGGCATACAAATCTCCATCTGGTGGGATTCAGTGGAGGAGGGGGCTTGGCCATGCTTATGGCTGAGAAATTTCCTGAGACTCAAAGCATCGTCACCATAGCCGGTAACCTGGACGTTGAGACCTGGGCTGATCTGCATGGCTACGATCCCTTGGAGGGGTCAAAGAACCCTAAATCGATATCGCCTTTGCCCACAACAATCCGGCAGTATCATCTGGCGGGGGGCAAGGATACTAATATACCGCCAGGGATAATTCGCGATGCTTTGATCAATCAACCTGACAGTCGCTACATACTGTTCGAGGATTTTACTCACATTTGCTGTTGGGAAGAGATATGGCAAGCTGTATTGGCTTGTGTGGCTGATCAATGTGAAGGGAG
>NATW01000011.1 GCA_003094555.1 gamma proteobacterium symbiont of Ctena orbiculata | reverse complement strand
TATTCGAGTGCGAAACAGGCGCGGAAAAACCCAGCGTGTAAAGTCATATGGATCGATCAGAGAGACATAGTCCAAGGCGTTGATTCGCATGTACTCAGCCAATTGTTCATCGAGGAACGCCTCGCGATAATAGAGGGGCTTTGGACGGGACAGAGAGCGTTCGATCAATGCCGCCTCATCCTTCTCGGAAGCCTTGATATAGAGAATCAGCGAATATTCGCCAAGAAACTCCAATAAACCTGGCTCTTCAAGTTCGCACAAGCTCCCCCCCACATCATTGATGAATTGTGAATAACCATAGATCATGCGCGACTTGCGGATGAAGCTCGGCACATCGTACATTGCGGCGATCTCAGCCTGTCGATGTAGACCCTGACGTCGCTTGAATTCGCTCAGCGACATCCCGCCAAGCTCCGGATTGCCCAGCATGCCGAGGAAGGTGGAGACAGATTTCAGGTTGTTGAAGGCGATATTGTTGCGAATGAATATAGCATCCGAGCGCAAAAGATCACGCAGCATGGGCACTTGCATGGCCTGCTCTTTGATGCTGTCGAGAATGGGCTCGTCAAGATAGCGGGTACCGATGCGGTAGTCTCCCGAATAGTGAAACCAGTCCTTCCGCCTCAGCAGATTCGATAAACGGGTCTTGCCGACACCGGACATACCCAGCAGGGTTATACATTTCCGGTCCCAGGCACGAAATTGTTCAACACTCAATCTCACGATAGCTACGCTCCAATGCTGTTAGCAGCCAATTCTACGGACAAGCAGGGTGTTAGGAAAGTTGCCATTCACCCGGCACCACTAAACCACTTGCTACATCTACCCCAATAGCTTGCTATGATTTGAGATATATTTGCACAAGGCATAACCCAGACACTGATTGCAAGCGGATGAATATCAAAGACCTGTCAGTCATCCTGGTAGAACCCTCACAGACCCAGCGCAAACTGATTGCCAAGCAACTCGCAGAACTGGGAATCAGTCATATCGAGACCTTCAACAATGGTTACGACACCCTGCAAGCCCTGCCCTCAAGTAAACCGGACGTTGTCATCAGCAGCCTCTACCTACCTGATATGACCGGGACCGATCTGGTGTTCGAGATGCGTGATGATGAAGAGCTCTTACAGAGCGCTTTTATGCTGATCTCCAGTGAAACCAGCCTCTCCTACCTGGATCCGATCCGCCAGGCTGGTGCCGTCGCCATATTGCCAAAACCCTTCACCCGTGACGACCTCTACCTGGCCATGCAGGCCACACTTGACTACGTAGAGACGCCCAATCTGGAACTCCAGGATATCGATACCGAAGGCTTGCGCATTCTGTTAGTCGATGACAGCAGCATGTCCCGCAAGCATATTCGTCGCATCCTGGAGGCCATGGAAATTGAAAATATCTCCGAGGCCTGCGATGGTGCTGAAGCTGCAGATTTGATCAGCCAACACTACTACGACCTGGTCATTTCCGATTACAACATGCCAGTGATGAATGGTCAGGAATTGGTCGATTATATTCGTACCAAGAGCGGTCAACCCGGTCTCCCAATCCTAATGGTCACCAGTGAGTCCAATGAAAACCGACTGGCGGCAGTACAGAAATCCGGCGTATCAGCAATTTGTGACAAGCCCTTCACAACTGATTCCATTCAACAAATACTGCAACAGATTCTGCAGGATTTGTGAATTTTACCACTCGCATTAAAATCAAAAATAAGTTAACATTTCAGGAAGTTAATTCACATCACTCTAGAAATATTCAGGAACGAAAATACCATACTGTCTATGTCTGATGGATTTGCCATCGATTAACTACAGTAACAAGCAAGGAGTGCTGAATTTCCTGAGGCATACTGATGAGGGTTGATTATATCTACGCAGATTGACGAGATTCATCAAGGATAAGTCAAGCATTGCACAATGATGCCGTTAACGAGTAGGGCCTGTCCATCAAAATATATCTACCATTGCCACAACTGATGGATTCAAATGTGGTATAGATGACCCTAGGGTCCGAGCAATAATTAAGCGAAACCTTGTCATTATGTCTCAAGTACTTATCATTGATGACCAATCCATTACCCGTATGATTTTACAGGAGTTGGTCGGTACTATAGATAAGGATGTATCTTCAACCTGCTTCGCAGACCCCACCCAGGCGCTCGAATGGGCCAAAACCCATGATATCGACCTAGTCATCACAGATTACAAGATGCCGCAGATGGATGGCATTGAATTTATCAAGTGGCTCAGGCGCATACCCCGCTGCAATGATGTCCCGGTGATGATCGTCACCTGCGTGGAGGATCAATCGATTCGCTACCTTGCTCTGGAATCCGGCGCAAACGATTTCATTACCAAGCCTATCGATCACACGGAATGCCGTGCCCGGTGTCACAATATGCTCACCATGAGCCTGCAACGGAAACTGATAAAGGACCGGGCACTGTTGCTGGAGCGGGAAATACGCAAAACAACCCAGGAACTGCATGACCGGGAACAGGAGACCCTGATGCGGCTGGCGAGAGCCGGGGAGTACCGGGACGAGGACACCGGCAACCATATCCTGCGCATATCCCGTTATTCAAAGCTGATCGCCCATCGTCTGGGCCTAACTCATGAACGTTGCGATTTGATCGCCCAGTCGGCACCAATGCATGATATTGGCAAGATTGGCATACCGGATGCCATACTGCTGAAACCTGGTCGATTGACTGCGGAAGAGTTCATGATCATGCAACGCCATACACTGTTGGGCTACGAGATTCTCAAAGACAGCCTTTCAAAGTATATTCAGATTGGAGCAGTAATAGCACTCAATCACCACGAGAAATTCAATGGTGACGGCTACCCAAACGGGCTGAAGGGGGATAACATCCCTCTGGAGGCACGAATTGTCGCCATAGCAGATGTCTTCGACGCCCTGGTAACCGACAGGCCCTACAAAAAGTGCTGGCCTATTGAAAAGGCGATTGAGTATATTAGTGATGAGCGAGGAAAGCACTTTGATCCGGACTGCGCCGAAGCCTTTCTCAGTGAACTGCATGAGGTAGAGTTGATTCATCATGCATTGAAAGCCACCCCCAGAAGGACCGATGCAGAAGCGTAACCAGGGATAACCGCATGCCAGCTACAGCAGAGCCATCCACTACAGGACGTTATTATCACACTACGGCGCTTATCGTAAGTTGCATCGTGATCTGTTACATGGGTGGTCAGTTTCTCTGGCTGACGCCGTCGGCCGATCAGGTAGCAACCCTTACTCTTGCCTCGTTTTACAGCCTGATACGGATGACCCAGCTGATCACCATTCGCAAGCCATTCCATCTCCCTCTGCATTTGAATGGACCGCTGGTCATTCTTGATCAAGTCTATCTGGGGGTCATGGTATTGTCCGGTCTGCCCGTCGCTTTGATGCTATTTCTGAGTGGATGGCTGCTTTTTATGACAAGACCCCTGGGACAGAGATATGCTCTTATCGCTATCCCAGCCGCTTTCATATCAATGCTTTTTGCCATCACCAGCTTGTCCCAGCTACAACTGGGTACAGCAACGGCTGTCGCACTATCCCTATTGATAGTTTTAGCCGCCAGCCTCAATTCAACCTTGCCGCTTTTAAAGGCGACGATCCGCAAACATAACCATTCAACAACCGGCAATCCAGAAGATAGAGAATCTTTGGATTCTGATTATATTCCGCAACAGGAGCCCCGTTATCTACCCCCAGTCTTGGAGAAGAGTGGGCCGCGAATCCTGATAATATCGAACAATGACAAGCGGCTCGACTTATTGTCCAACCACCTCAACGAGTGGGACTACGACTACACCACGAGTAGAAACTGCGTTCAGGCATTTAGACACATGCTCTCACGCTTTCAGGTCAATAGATTTGTCTCCTACTCGACCCTGATCGTCGATCAGCATGGTTTGGACCTCGATCCAATCTCGCTGGCACAACTCATCAAAGATGAGCCTAAACTTGATGGCATGCGATTGATCTGTTTTAAAGGCCCTGCCGCTCTCCATCAACCTTCTCAAAAATTATTTCAAGCAGGCTATGATGCACTAATCGACAGCCCGCTTGATAAGGCCCAACTGTTCAGTACACTCCATGGTGTACAACAGCAGTATCCAGACTACGCCAACGTATTCAGCCTTTCTGAGCATAGAGCGTTTAAAGAGAGTCAGGCGAAACAGGATATTATTCTTCTTGCCGATACCGTTTCGTCTGAACGGACAAACCTTAGCAAATTACTCATTCAGGCCGGATATCAGGTGCGCATGGCGGATGATGGTGATCAAGCCCTTGATGCGCTTGAAGCGCTGCCTATCAATCTTGCGATTGTTAATATCAAACTTCCAATCATGAGCGGCACCCAAGTTCTCAAACTACATCGCTTTACCACACCTCACAAACAGTGGGTACCATTTCTATTTCTCAGTGATGAGAACAATGCGGATACACTGCAACAGTGCCGCTCGATAGGAGTACATGCCTGCCTCTTTAAACCTGTGGTTGAAAATGATTTACTGGAAATAATTCCCACATTACTCACCCAACAACAGTTAACTGATCGCACCCACGGCAACTACCATAGGCCGTCAGGCCAAAACAATGTAAAACAGTTTCAAAACACCAGCTTATTGGATCACATGACACTCCTGCGGTTAGAGCGTCTTGATAGTGGCGTTTCTTTCATCAATGACTTGTTCAAGATTTTTGAGGCTGAAGGGTCTGTCATATTACGCACCATGCATCAAGCGGTGGAGAGAAAACAATTTGGCCTGTTTCTCGATCAGGCACAAATTCTATTGGATAGCGCCGGCCAGCTTGGTGCTTTTGCCCTGTATGAACTGAACCGTAACGCAACCAAATTACGGGCATATGAATTCGATTATAGAAGCCATGAAGTACTGGAAGAAATAGAGAAAACATTCAACCTCACCTTACAAGCCTACTCCGATTATCTCTCGCAGCGTGCTGCGGCGTTGCAAAACAACCGCGTATAGATCCAACGGCAATCAATACCGATTCAGTATTTGTCATTCGGACATTTTAGTTAAGTTACAATTGCCTGTGCTGCAGATAGTGATGCAAGGCTTGACAGGTCACTGAATAGGTCGAGGAAATATTCGCCAATATCATTACCCCGCTGTTTTCGAATTCTGGCTGCTCTATACAGGACGCCGCAGAACAGACTGTCTTGAGTGAGAAGGCCCCCATACCGGAAGCATTGTCTGCGATTGCATGCGCACAATCACGAAATTGCTGAAGCTTTCCGTTCTCTAAAGATTTCTGCATCGTTACCAGCAAAGCATCGCTGTCACGCAAAAAGCTATCTGTAATGCTCTGGAGAAAGCCCGGATCACTACTCAACTTCTCTAAATCAGC
>NATW01000010.1 GCA_003094555.1 gamma proteobacterium symbiont of Ctena orbiculata | reverse complement strand
GAGATGCGGGTCCTGCTGCCCCTGGTGCATGTCAATCAACAACGCAACAGCCTACGGATTCTCGATTTTGAAGAGAAAACGGTTGCCAGGGTGGTATTGCAGAAGAATCAATTCAGCGCGGTCAAGGGAAAGAACAGAGGCGACCTGGAGGGACGCATCCTGTTGCTGCCGCTGAAGGGCTACGAAAGCGAGTTCCAAAAATTACAAAAACAGCTCGCCTCACTCAAGCTGCGGCAGTCGGAAAAGAGTCTCTATGAGGACGCGCTGCAGGGGATCGGCCGCAAACCGGGTGACTACAGTTCCAAGCTCAACTTCAGGCTCGACCCCGATGCCCCCGCCCATGTCACCGCGCGCCAGATCATGCTGAGTCTGCTCGATACCCTGGAGGCCAATATCGACGGCACCAGGGCGAACCTGGATAGCGAATTCCTCCACGACTTGCGGGTGGCGACCAGGCGTACGCGTTCGGCAATGAGCCAGATAAAGGGGGTTTTCGATCCCCGGCAGCTGGAGCCCTTCAAGCAGGGGTTCGGCTGGATAGGCCAAATCACCGGTGAGACAAGGGATCTCGACGTCTATCTGCTGAACTACGCCGACTACCGTGCGTCGCTGCCGAGGGCGATACAGGATGATCTCGAGCCCTTCCATAGCTTCCTCCTGCAGCACCATAAGACGGCGCAGGCGGAGTTGGTAAAGAAGATAAACTCACCACACTTCAGAAAGATGCTGCAGGGCTGGCGCAGTTGGCTGGAGCTCTCCGCCGAAAATAGTGATCAAGCGCCAAATGCACTACAGCCCACCGCCAAGCTGGCCCAGGCTGTGTGAAAACGTACTAAACGATATACTTGTATCGTAGCAGCGATGCGAGGTGATCATGAAACGCTTCATCGAAGGTGCAAACCGTGATCAGTGGATCCTGATGCCGGAGCGCTTGGACGACTTCATAGGGGATGACAACCCGGTTCGCGCCGTTGACGCCTACGTTGAGTCACTGGATCTGCGAGGATTGGGCTTCAGAGGAGCTGAGCCTTGTGCGACGGGACGCCCTGCTTATCATCCCTCAGTCCTTCTAAAGCTCTACATCTACGGATATCTCAACCGTATTCAATCGAGTCGTCGTCTGGAGCTGGAAACGCAACGCAATGTAGAGGTAATGTGGTTGCTTGAGCGACTGACGCCAGATTTCAAGACCATTGCCGACTTCCGCAAAGAAAACGGCAAAGCGATCCGAGGCGTATGCCGAGAGTTTGTATTTCTGTGCCGGAGGCTGGATCTGTTCTCGCAAGCAACCGTGGCCATTGATGGCAGCAAGTTCAAGGCGGTCAACAATCGGGACAAGAATTTCACGCCAGCAAAACTGAAACGACGTCTGGAACAGATCGAAGCGAGTATTGATCGCTACCTGTCGCAATTGGATACGGCCGATCGCCAAGAACCCGCTATTGCGGAAGCTCGGACTGAACGACTTCAAGAAAAGATTGCTGCCCTCAAAGAAGAGCAGCAACATTTAAGGGAATTGGAGGCCCAGGTGCAAGAGGCACCCGACAAACAGGTCTCACTGACTGACCCTGATGCGCGATCTATGAAAACACGTGGTAGCGGTATTGTCGGTTACAACGTTCAGACAGCCGTAGATGTCGAGCATCATCTCATCGTTGCTCATGAAGTGATCAATACAGGCAGTGATCGGAACGCGCTTTTCTCGATGGCTACCCAAACACGCGAGGCAATGAATACGGATGAGCTGCTGGTGGTTGCTGATCGCGGCTACTACAAGGGTGAAGAAATCCTGGCCTGTGAGGAATCGGGTATTACAACCGTTCTCCCTAAAGCGAAAACATCAAACAATCCGACCAATGGGTTGTTTGGGAGAGACGATTTTCGTTTTATACCCGAAGACAACGAATATGTCTGCCCTGCGGGGGAGCGCCTCATTTGGCGATTCAGGAATGTAGAAAAAGGGAAAACACTCGACTGTTACTGGAGTTCGGCATGCCAGAGTTGTGCAATCAAAAGCCAGTGCACTTCCGGACAACACCGACGAATCCGCCGCTGGGAGCATCAAAGCGTACTCGACAAGGTACAAAGACGGCTCGATTATTGTCCTGAAAGTATGCGCCTGCGCCGTCAAACGGTTGAGCATCCATTTGGCACATTGAAAGCGTGGATGGGATACACCCATTTCCTAACCAAGACGTTACCGAATGTCCGTGCGGAAATGAGTTTACATGTATTAGCCTACAATCTTAAGCGTGTAATCAGTCTTCTGGGTGTTCCAGCGCTACTGAAGGCAGTAGCGGCATGAGGTCTCGTATATAGTAAATAGTGCCCCTGGGCGATTCTCCGGGGACTCAGAGGCTTTATCGCCGCGAAGGTCGAAGATTCGACTATACAATGAGATTGAGTATATGGACTCTGGTGAGCAGCTGTGATGCTGCGTGGGGCGCGAGCCTGGCACCTATCACGCGTTTTCACACAGCCTGGGCCGACAGGAGAATCAGTAAACTCTATAAGCGGGTGCTCAAGGATGGCCGCAATATAGGGGCAGATACCCCTGCGGATCGGCTGCATGAATTGCGCAAGGATTGTAAAAAGCTGCGCTACCTGATGGAGTTCTTTCAGAGCCTCTATCCAAAACCGGCAATCCGCGGGCTGATCAAGGCGCTGAAGGTGATCCTCGATAACCTGGGGGAGTTCCAGGATCTGGAGGTCCAGGCCAAGTCGTTGGAGGATTTCGGCGAACAGATGCTCAAGGAGGGCGCACCGGCAAGCGCATTGATGGCCATGGGCATACTGGTGGGTAAACTGTTGGAGCGGCAGCAACAGGCGAGAGCCGAGTTTGTCGAGCTGTTTTCAGCGTTTAGCAGTGAGTCTAATCAACAAGCCTTTAAACAGCTGTTTGGAGCCGCATGATGCATATCCTTGGTGTCTACAACATCAAAGGCGGGGTTGGTAAGACGGCAACGGCGGTCAATCTCTCATACCTTGCCGCAAGACAGGGTTACCGCACCCTGATATGGGATCTGGATCCTCAGGCAGCCGCCACATTCTATTTTCGTATCCAGCCAAAAGTGAAGAAGAGCCAGAAGCTTCTGGCGGGAAAGATCGATTTGGATGATGTGGTGAAGGCTACCGACTTCGAGAACCTCGATATGCTTCCCGCCGATTTTTCCTACCGCAACATGGATCTTCGTCTGGAGGATGCGAAGAAGCCCACCAAGCAGCTGCTTAAACTGCTGCGCCCCCTCTCCAGGGCATACGACTATGTTTTTCTCGACTGCCCGCCGAGTATTTCTCTGGTGTCGGAGAACATCTTCCGTGCCGCCGAGGGTCTTCTACTGCCGCTGATACCGACCACCCTCTCCCTGCGCACCTATCAGCAGCTGCTCGATTTCCTGCAGGGCCACCGCATCACCGGATTGGAGTTAATGCCTTTCTTCTCCATGGTTGATCGGCGTAAACGCATGCATCTGGACATCATGCGGAATTTTCCAGATACCCACGGCGAACTGTTGAAGGCGCAGATTCCCTATGCCAGCGACGTCGAAAAAATGGGGATCCATCGTATGCCGGTACAGGCCTTTTCACCCAACTGCTTTGCCGCCAGCGCCTATCAGGCATTGTGGATGGATGTGCAGGACCGCCTGGATTAGGGTAAACAGGCCCTGGCTTGGTGTCCCATATCCGTAGTATCAACCGTGACTGCGCTAATCATCGAAAACCTGCACAAAACCTACCGCAACGGTTTTGAGGCGCTGAAGGGAATCGATCTGAAGGTTGAACAGGGAGATTTTTTTGCTCTCTTGGGACCAAATGGCGCGGGCAAATCCACCGCCATCAGTATCATCGCCTCGTTGATAAACAAAACCACCGGTAGGGTGGAAATCTACGGCCACGACCTGGATAGGGAGAGGGATCTGGCAAAACGCCTGATCGGACTGGTGCCACAGGAATTCAATTTCAATATGTGGGAGCCGGTGGAGGAGATCCTGGTCAATCAGGCGGGATATTACGGGATTCCCCGCAAACTGGCCTTTCAATGCGCCGGGGAGGCGCTGAAGCGACTGGGTCTCTGGGAAAAACGCCATACCCAGGCACGTTGGCTTTCGGGGGGTATGAAACGAAGATTGATGATAGCCCGGGCCTTGGTGCACAGGCCGCGACTGCTGATTCTTGATGAACCGACGGCCGGGGTCGATATTGAAATCAGGCGCTCGATGTGGGATTTCATGCGCGAGATCAACCGCCAGGGGACCACCATTATTCTCACCACCCACTATCTTGAGGAGGCGGAGAGCCTGTGTCGCAATATCGCCATCATCGATCATGGACGGATCGTCGAGCAGACCAGTATGACGAGATTGTTGAGTCAACTGCATACGGAGGTGTTCCTGCTCAATATGGCAGCGCCCATCAATCGTGCGCCGGATTTGCATGACTATCGAACTACGCTGGTCGACAGTGATACCCTGGAGGTGGAGGTGGATCGGGAACAGAGCATGAATCAGTTGTTCAGGCTCCTTTCAGCCCAGGGCATTGAGATAGTCAGCATGCGCAACAAGCAGAATCGTTTGGAGCAGATGTTTGTCGACCTGGTCGACGGCTCGAAGGAAAAGCATGCGTGAATCAGAATAGCTGGCAAATATACCGTATCGCATTCCAGACGATCGTTACCAAGGAGATCCTGCGCTTTATGCGGATCTGGGTGCAGACGCTGCTCCCTCCCGCGATAACCACGACCCTCTATTTCATTATCTTCGGCAAGTTAATCGGCGATCGTATCGGTGAAATGGATGGTTATCGCTATATCGATTTTATCGTGCCCGGTCTGATCTTGATGTCGGTGATCCAAAACTCCTACGCCAATGTCGTCTCTTCGTTCTTTGGCACCAAGCTGCAGCACTACATAGAGGAGCTGCTGATCGCTCCGGTTCCCCATTGGGTGGTTTTGGGTGGCTATGTAGTCGGCGGCGTTGCCCGCGGCACGATGGTCGGTGTCTTGGTCACGATGATCTCGCTCTTTTTTACCGACCTCGCAATAAACAGCTACGGTTTAACCTTGCTGGTTTTTGTGCTGACTTCGGTGCTTTTCGCCCTGGCAGGTTTCATCAACGCGGTATATGCAAAAACATTCGATGATATCTCCATCGTGCCAACTTTCGTGCTGACGCCTTTGACCTATCTGGGCGGCGTCTTCTACTCCATCGAGCTGCTGCCGGAGTTTTGGCAGTGGCTCTCCCTGGCCAATCCGGTGCTCTACATGGTCAATACAT
>NATW01000009.1 GCA_003094555.1 gamma proteobacterium symbiont of Ctena orbiculata | reverse complement strand
GGGTTGTTCAACTTCTTTTGAACCGCGCCTTTGAGGATTTGGTGGTGGCTTGGAAACCTGTCTTTCAGGTCAAATTCGAATACAGCGGTTCAGAGGTCAATCCCCAATTTGCCAACATCGTGAGTCCGTCAGAGGTGGTGGTTGTCACCTCGTTTCATGTGGATCTGGAGAGTGGGGGTGGTGACTTTCATGTCTGCATGCCTTACTCGATGCTGGAACCGATACGCGAGTTGCTTGATGCGGGTGTGCAGAGCGACCGCGGTGAAAGGGACGAGCGTTGGGAACGTTCCCTCAAGGAGGAGATTTTGGCGGCGAGGATTGAACTTTCCAGCCAACTGGCGGATGTGCAGATTAGTGTCAAACAGATGGCCGAGCTGAAAGCGGGAGACATTATTCCCTTCGATATGCCGGAAGAGGTTGAGGTAGAAGCTGCCGACGTCCCCATCTTCAAGGCCAAACTGGGTGTTTCCGATGGTAACTATGCCTTGAAGATCAACAATTGGATTCATCAGAATCGGAAAAAAGGACTGCACGATTATCTGGAAATGGAAAAACAAGCCGTGCAGGCCGCGAATGAAGAGTAATCAAATGACTGCGGCGGTGAGTCAACCGGGGCTGACTGTACAACGATACCCGAAGAGGGCGTAAACAATGAGTGAAGAGAAGACAACTGATCCGAATGAAGCACTGGCAGATGAATGGGCTGCCGCACTGGATGAGCAGGACGAGAACGAAAGCGAAGAGAAGGCTGCGGCAGCCTCTTTCGACGAACTGCGGGATGAGTCCGGTAACGATGCAGTCAACATGGATGCGATCCTGGATGTACCGGTCACCATCTCCATGGAGATTGGCCGTACCAAGATCAATATTCGCAATCTTTTGCAACTCAACCAGGGCTCTGTGGTGGAGTTGGATAGATTGGCGGGTGAGCCGATGGATGTACTGGTCAACGGCACCCTGATCGCTCAGGGCGAGGTGGTTGTGGTGAATGAGAAATTCGGTCTCAGGCTGACCGATATCATCAGTCCTTCCGAGCGGGTGAAGAGGATTAGTTGATGTGCCGCTGGCCCTTCATCGCCCTTTTTTTCAGCCACTCCCTGGTTGCAGCGGATAATGCGCAGAAACAGCTGGGAGTGAATGTCTCTCCCTTGGGCGCCGACAGCCTGTTGCACACCGCCGGCGGCCTGTTATTTGTCCTGGCATTGATCATTGGCGGGGCCTGGTTGTTCAAGCGCTATGCACAAATGCCAATCGGTGGAAAGGGATTGGTGCGAGTCGTGGGAGGGGCCTCGGTAGGCGCACGCGAACGCGTGGTCGTCGTAGAGGTCGAGAATCAACGCTTGTTGCTCGGTGTGGCGCCGGGTCAAGTACGTAAACTGCATATCCTGCAAACCTCAGAACAGAGTTTTCAGAACCGGTTGCAGAGTGAAAAAGACGGCGTTCGTCTGGCTGACAGTAGTCAGGAGCGGTCCTGATGAAAACCTGGTTGTTAATCATTGGTCTGTTAAGCACTACATTGCTGCAGGCTGCGCCGGGTGTCGATGCATTCACGGTGGCGACGGATGGAGAGGGTGGTCAAACCTATACCCTGACCATCCAGGTCCTGCTCTTCATGACCGCATTGACCCTGTTGCCGGGTGCCTTGATGATGATGACCTCTTTTGCCCGCATCATCATTGTATTGGCCATTCTCAGGCAGGCCCTGGGAACCCAAAACACACCCTCGAATCAGATCCTGATCGGATTGGCCCTGTTCCTCACGCTATTTATCATGATGCCCGTCTTCAACGAAGTGAATGAGGTGGCACTGCAACCCTATCTGGCGGAACAGATGGATACCACCCAGGCGTTACAGGCCGCCGCTGAACCGGTGAAGTCATTCATGATCGCGCAGACACGGGAGGATGATCTGGCACTGTTTGCGCGGATCGGTGATTTCAATGAGCTAGAAGAACCTGACGACGTACCATTCAGCCTCCTGCTTCCCTCATTTGCCACCAGCGAATTGAAGACCGGTTTCCAAATCGGCTTTCTGCTGTTTATACCGTTTCTGATCATCGACATTGTGGTAGCCAGTATCCTGATGTCGATGGGCATGATGATGTTGTCACCAATGATTATCTCCCTGCCGTTCAAAATCATGCTGTTTGTGTTGATCGATGGTTGGGCATTGGTGTTCGGTACCCTGGCGGCCAGTTTCCAACTCTAAGGAGGAAGGTGTATGAGTCCGGATACAGTAATGTCGATTGGACAAAATGCACTTGAAGTGATCGGCATACTGGCTGGACTGGTGTTGTTGCCGGCGCTGGCTGTGGGGCTGATTATCGCCATGTTTCAGGCGGCAACCCAGATCAACGAAATGACATTGACATTCATCCCCAAGTTGGTGGTTGTGGGTGTGGTGCTGATGTTCGCCGGTAACTGGATGCTGCACCTACTGATGAATTTCTCCATGAACCTTATCGAGAGTATTCCGGAACTGCTTTTTTAGGCCTGGTTCGCAAAATCTATCTATGAGGCACATTTGGAAACACCATGATCTTCAACGAAGCGCAGTTCAACACCTGGTTAGCGGCCTATCTCTGGCCGATGGTGCGCATCAGCGCCATGTTGTTGGCGATGCCCCTGTTCAGTTCCCGTCAGGTGCCTGCGCGGTTTCGGCTTATTCTGGTGATTCTGATCACCCTGCTGATAGCCCCGACACTGCCGCCTCAACCCCAGGCGGACGTACTGAGTCATACCGGATTCACCATTATGCTGCAGCAGGTCCTGATCGGCGTGCTGATGGGCTTTGTCCTGCAGATGGTATTTGGTGCGCTGGTCTTTGGCGGTCAAGTGATCGCCTATAGCATGGGTCTGGGTTTCGCCTCGATGGTCGATCCGGCGAACGGGGTACAGGTGCCGGTGGTGGCACAATTCTATCTGATTCTCGCTACCCTGCTGTTCCTGATCTTCAATGGTCATCTGCTTTCCATAGAGCTGATTGCTGACAGTTTCGCCACCATGCCGGTGGCGATGGATGGTATCTCGCGAAATGGTCTGCTTGATGTCGTTGCCTGGGGGAGCCGGCTGTTTACCGGCGGTCTGCTGATTGCACTGCCCATTGTGGGGGCCATGTTGATGGTCAACATGGGTATGGGTGTGGTGATGCGCGCCGCACCGCAGCTGAATATCTTCTCGATCGGTTTTCCGATCACCATGCTGCTCGGTTTTGCCTTGATCTGGGTGACCCTGCCAAACGTATTTGCTGTCTTCAATGAACTTCTGGATGAGGCCTTTCAACATCTGATGCTGACCCTTCAGGTGACGAGGTGAATCATGGCTGAGAATGAAAACGGCCAGGAAAAAACAGAACAACCCTCGGCGAAAAGGCTGCTGGATGCCAAGCGCAAGGGGCAGGTACCCCGTTCCCGTGAGCTCAACAGTATGGCGGTAACCATGATCGGCGTAACCACCCTGGTTGTCATGAGCCACACCATTGGCGACGGCCTGTCGGAGATGATGAGTCAGAGCTTCGTCCTGACCCGGGAACAGATCTTCGATAACAACAGCATGCTGATTCAATTGGGTGAGCGACTGTTCCAGGTGTTGCTGGTACTGCTACCATTTTTTCTGTTGGTTATCGTGGCTGCCATCTTCAGCTCAGTCGCCCTTGGAGGATTCTCAATCAGTGCTGAGGCGTTGACACCAAAGCTGAGTAAGATGAGTCCGTTGAAGGGATTGAAGCGCATCTTCTCGGCACGTGGTCTGGTGGAGATGCTCAAGGCTTTGGCCAAGTTTGTCTTTATCGGTGGTGTCACCGTGCTACTACTCTGGCACTCCCTGGATAAGTTCCTCGCATTGCATGGCATGGAGCTCTCTCAGGCAATGCAGAACCTGAACGGATTGATTGGCTGGTCGGTGATCCTCATGACCTCAACCTTGATCCTTATCGCGGCGATCGATATACCGTTTCAGTTGTGGGATCACAAACGCCAGTTGAAGATGACCCGTCAGGAGCTGCGTGACGAACTGAAGGAGACTGAAGGTAAACCTGAGGTCAAGAGTCGAATCCGTCAACTGCAACGGGAGATGGCGCAAAAGCGCATGATGCAGGAGGTGCCGAAGGCGGATGTCATTGTTACCAATCCGACCCACTATGCGGTTGCACTGCAATATGATCCACAAACCATGCATGCGCCGAAACTGCTGGCCAAGGGCGCCGACCTGGTGGCAATGACCATTCGTCAGGTCGGTAGCGAGGCGAAGGTGCCGGTGGTGGAGTCGCCGATGCTCGCACGTGCCATCTACTTCCATACTGAGCTGAATGCCTTTATTCCTGCCGGACTCTATCTCGCGGTAGCTCGACTGTTGGCCTATGTCTTCCAGCTCAGGGCCTATCGCACCGAGGGAGGGGAGTATCCGGAGCTGCCGGACGAGCTGTCGATTCCGGAGGAGTATCAACATGAAAATGAATAGTAATTTTGAATTCATAATTTAAAAATCAAGGTTGAACGCAATGAACGCCACAGCAATCCTCGACAATGTAAAACAATCAGGCGCACGCGGCTTGGGCGCGCCGATTATGTTGTTGATGTTGTTGACGATGATTGTGATTCCATTGCCGCCGATTGCATTGGATATGTTCTTTACCTTCAATATCACCCTCTCTCTGGTGGTGATGTTGGTGGTGGTCTACACCCGTCGACCACTCGAATTCTCAGTCTTCCCCAGCATGTTGTTGATTGCCACCCTGCTGCGCCTTGCCCTCAATGTGGCTTCCACCCGGGTGGTGCTGCTGGAAGGCCATACCGGTGGTGATGCGGCGGGTAAGGTGATCGAG
>NATW01000008.1 GCA_003094555.1 gamma proteobacterium symbiont of Ctena orbiculata | reverse complement strand
GAGTTGCACAGCTATCCGCTGCCGCTGCCCAGGGGATACGAGGACATGCTCGGAAGGCAGAGGGATGCACCAGCTGAATTGAGCCTCACACCCGAACGTCTATATGCCTACCGAGGACATCCCAGCTGGTGGCGGGAAGACCCGAGGGTTGGATGGGTGATTGAGCAGCTGCGGCAACAGGTCTCCAGGAAATATCTGCTGATCTGCGCCCACGCGGAGACTGCCATCGAGCTGCAGGAGGCTATCCGGGTGCAGACCGGTATCGGTGCAGCCCTGTTCCACGAACGCATGAGCATCATCGAACGGGATCGATCAGCCGCCTGGTTCGCCGATCCCCAGGGGGCCAGACTGATGATCTGCTCCGAGATCGGCAGCGAGGGCCGTAATTTTCAGTTCGCCCACCACCTGATCCTCTTCGACCTGCCCCTGGATCCTGACCTGCTGGAGCAGCGCATCGGCAGACTCGACCGGATCGGTCAGAAAGAGACGGTGCAGATCCATCTCCCCTACCTGGATCCCGGTCCACAATCGATACTGCTGCATTGGTACCGGGATGGCCTGGATGCCTTCAGCCACCCGGTGCCCGGTGCCCACCAGCTCTTCAGACAGCTCAGCCCACGACTCTGGGAGACCCTGGAGAGTGGGGATGGGGAAAGGGACCTGGATCGACTCCTGGAAGAGACCCGTCAACTCAGGACAGCCACCCAGCAACGTCTGCAGCAGGGTCGCGACCATCTGTTGGAGCTGGGCGCCTGCCGTGAACCCAGTGCCAGCTGGCTGGTGGGCGAGCTGCAGGCGCAGGATCGATCCCAGCATCTGCGTCACTATCTCGAACAGCTGTTCAACAGTTACAACATCGACACCGAGGAGCTGGGGGAGGCCGGCATTATTCTGCGCCCGGGGGAGCAGGTTATTGCAGGTCAGCTCCCCGGCCTGCCAGCAGAGGGGATGACAGCCACCTATAGCCGTAGCGATGCCCTGGCCCATGAGGAGCGCCAACTACTGACCTGGGAGCATCCATTGGTCAGCAATGCCATGGAACAGATCATCGGCCAGCAGACCGGCAACAGCGCCGCGATTGCCTGCAGGCATGCAAAGCTGAAGTCGGGACAACTGCTGCTGGAGTCCCTGTTCGTGGTCGAATGTCTTGCCCCAGGCAAACTGCATGTGGGCCGTTTCCTGCCGCCGACACTGATTCGCATCCTGCTGGATGCCAATGGCAAGCGATGGGACCAAATGATCGAATGTGATGAACTGCTTGAGAATGCCCAGACCCTGGATACGCCAACCCTGATGCCGGTTATCGAGACCTACCGTGGACAGGTAAGAGATTTGCTGAAACAGGCTGAAACCGCGGCACATCACAACGTGGAGCCGCTAAAAACAAGCGCCGTCAACAACATGATGCAGCACTATACAGAAGAGATTCAGCGCATGACGGCACTGAAAAAACACAATCCAGGGATACGCGAAGAGGAGATCCGCCTGATGCAGGACCAGGGCATGGCCCTACACCAACATCTACAATCTGCCAGGGTGCGTCTGGATGCGGTGCGCCTGATAGTATCCCTTTAGGCCCTAGATAACCGATGCAGAGAGTGTGATCCGAGCTGCTTTGCTACTCAAACAGTTGTTCGATGGGGTATGGGCGGCAAATACCGTAGCCCTGGGCATAATCGATGCCGATGTCTTCCAGGCGATGCAAGACCCTTTTGTTTTCCACAA
Source organism: gamma proteobacterium symbiont of Ctena orbiculata (assembly GCA_003094555.1). Classification (GTDB taxonomy): domain Bacteria; phylum Pseudomonadota; class Gammaproteobacteria; order Chromatiales; family Chromatiaceae; genus Thiodiazotropha. The sequence goes on along the minus strand of NATW01000008.1, from coordinate 2,790 downwards.
ACTCCGCAATCGTCTCCAGGCCCATGATATGCCCGATCCGGTTTATTGCATCCACCATCGAATCATCGATCAGGTTGTCAAGCATCTCTTTGACGAATGCACCGTCAATCTTCAGGTACTCCACTGGCAGGTGCTTGAGATAGCCGAAGGATGAGAGACCACTACCGAAATCATCCAGGGCGAATTCACAACCAAAACGTTGCAGTGTCCGCATGAAGTGTTCCGCAGAGGTGAGGTTCGATATGGCTGCGGTTTCAGTGACTTCGAAGCAGAGCATCCCCTTCGGAATAGCATAACGTTTGATGCAGTCCAAAATCATATTCAGCACATCTTCGTCACACAGTGATTGACCCGACAAGTTGACGAAGTAACGTCGCTCCGCGGCGAGACAAGCCTCCCGGTGATCCTCGATATAACGCATCAGGCGATCAATTACCCAACGGTCCACTCTCGGCATCAGGTCGAATCTTTCCGCGGCCGGAATAAAGGCCCCGGGCAGGATCAATTCTCCTGACTCGTCCAGCATCCGGATCAATACCTCCACATGCTCTGCTGCATTTTCCCTGTTAATCGACTTTATCGGTTGCACATAGAGGGTGAAGCGATCCTCATCCAGGGCACTGCGAATCTGGGTAACCCATTTCGCTTCGCCATGTCGTTTGGCGGCAGAGCTCCCGAGAGGATCGTAGATATGAATCTTGTTCCTGCCCTCCTCCTTGGCGGAGAAACAGGCCGAATCGGCAAAGCTCAGGATCTGTTGCAGATCCTTACTCTGGTCATCGATGGCGACCATTCCGATACTGACGCTCTGGGAGAAGCTCTTATCACCATACACAAAACGAAACCCTTGGATCGAGCGGCGAATACTGTCAGCGATCCGTTCCGCCGCAGCGACTGAACACTGAGTCAAGAGAATGCCGAACTCATCCCCACCCATCCTGGCCAGCAGATCGCTGTTGCGGATGGATCGTTTGATCAGACTGGCAAGTTGACGCAGCAGCTCATCCCCGGCGGCATGGCCACAGTTGTCATTGACGATCTTGAAGCGATCTATATCAAGATAGAGCAGACAGTGTCCGCTACCCTTGACTACGGGTTGTTCCAATAAGGTTGTGAATTGCCTATCGAATTCGCTTCGATTGTAGAGCCTCGTGACCGGATCGTGACTCGACTGCCAACTCAACTGTGCCGCCAATTTCCTTGATTGGCTGGTGTCTTTGAACACCAGCACCATGCTTTCCAGGTTTCCCGCTTCATCCTTAAGGCTTGTAATCGTTTGCTGCACCGGCAGACTCAGTCCTTCCCTATGTTTCAATAGCAGTTGTTTTCTTTCGCTATCGATAATCTGTTCCAATCCAAGCGGGTTCTTATCTGAACTCGACTCATCGAAAAGCCTATACACCTCGGTCAGTCGGCGCCCAACCATCTGCCGGTTGTGATAGCCCGTCATCCCTTCAGCGGCCAGATTGGCAAACTCCACCCTGCCATTCGCATCGATCAGAATAACCGCATCTTCCACCGATGACAGCATCGCCCGAGTCCGCTGCTCCGCCACGCTGCTGGCAGTCAACTGCTCCTGCTGAGCGAGCATGGTGTCGATTTCACTGATCTGCACCAGACAATAGCCTGGATGCATCATCAGCGGCTTGACACTGACCCGAATAAAACGCTCCTCGTCGATGTTGAACAGGTGACGGGAACTGGAGAGGGAGAAATAGGTCTGCAGAGAACCATCGGATTGGGGTGCCTTCACGGCAGTGAGCACCATCTTTGAGAAGCGGGGTCCTGCCAGTTGCGGGATAAGTTCATCAAGGGGCCTGGTTATCGCCTCTTGATCCATCATTCCGGTTATGTCCGCCAGATGCCGATTCCAGGCGACCACTCGCCGCTCAGTGTTGATAAGGCAGAGACCAACATCACACGCTTCGATCACTTCCTGCAGTTGCACCAGATCATTCTGGGAGAATACACCTACCTGAAGTGCCTCTATTGAACCCTTCCCCTGCACGACCATACCTCTTGAACCAGACTCTATATCGTAGTGGCGAACTAAATTCTTATAATCTAGATATGCAGTGGCTGAATCTTTCAGCGCCTGATCATCTTTGGCTTTTGTTTTTCCGCCGGCTGTGGGCGGTCATCACGACAAGAAGTATCAGGTCATCGTCCTTATTTATGCATGCGGACCCCTGCCCGAAAGCAGGTTGACTTAATATATGAGCGGCAGGTCTACACTGGAACTTTAATGGAAGTTAACAGGCCCTAGAACAGGCCGACCTCTCGCGGCGTCAATGGGCGATACTCTCCCGGCAGCAGAGATTGATCCAACAACAATCCGCCAATCGACAACCGATGCAGACCCTCCACATGATTTCCCAGCGCCGCGAACATACGCTTCACCTGGTGATATCTGCCTTCGGTAATGGTCAGGCGTAGCTCGAGCGCCGATAGCTGTTCAACGGTTGCCGGTTTTGTCGGTTTAGTCTCCCCCTTAAGCAGCAGGCCGGTTTCCAATTTCGTTATCTGACCAACCGTCAGGGGCCCGGCGAGAGTGACGGCATAGCTCTTGGGACAGTGATTCGAGGGTGCGGTGATACGATGGGACCACTGACCGTCATCGGTCACCAGCACCAATCCCGAGCTATCGATATCGAGCCGTCCGGCGATGTGCAGCCCGGTCCGCTTAGGGACATCCAACAGATCCAGGACTGTTCTTTGGCTGGGATCACGGGTGGCACTAACCACACCAATGGGTTTGTTCAGCATGAAATAGCACGGCAACGGTGGCGC
>NATW01000007.1 GCA_003094555.1 gamma proteobacterium symbiont of Ctena orbiculata | reverse complement strand
CCTCCTCGGCGAAGCTGGGCTCGGCAACCACTTTAGACATGGTTTCAAGGGCCAGGGCGAGTGCCTTGGATTCAGTCAGCGAGCGTACCGACACCCAGGCCATATCCCGTAAAGATCCCGTATCTAGCTGTGCCCCTACACCCTCCATCCGTTCAGCGATCTGATAGGCGCTCCATCCACCGGCACCTTCGCTCAACAGGCTGTTGGTAAAAGAGGTGACACCCTGTTTATCACCATCTCTGGCGCTGCCCGCATCGAATACAATGCGCACATCCACCATCTCGATTTCAGGTGCCGCGACAAACAGTACTTCTACCCCGTTTGCGGTCTGCCAGGTCTGAATTTGCGGTGCTGCTGAGACCCATCCGCTCAGCAGTAGAAAAGTGTAGAAAAAGATATGTTTAACCCAAGCTTCAGTATGCATGCGCCACTCCCCCGTGCATCGACTTGGACATTGAATCATCCATCGGCAATGGCTCCAGCACCGCAACACTGAGGTTGTCCTCGACCAGATACTTCTGCGCGACCTGCCTGATCTGTTCCGCGGTAACCGCCTTTAAATGGTCCACATACTCATCCGCAAGACGCCAATCGAGCCCTACCGTTTCCAACTGTCCAATCAGCATCGCCTGATAAAAGACCGAGTCCTTCTCGTACACCTTGGCGGCAATGATTTGGTTACGCACCCGTTCCATCTCATCTTCGCTGACCAACTCTTTTTTGAATCGCTCGATCTCCGTCACCAGGGCTCCTTGAACCGCATCAATGCTGGCGTCAGGAGACGGCACCGCATCCATCACCAACATTCCCGGGAGTCGTGAAAAAGCGCTGTAACTGGCATCCGCCGCCACCGCCAGCTTGCTGCCGCGGATCAGGTTGTTACTGAGACGGGCACTGCTGCCCCCATCCAGGATGTAGGCCAGCATCTCCAGGGCATAGGGTTCCCAGGCCTGATCCGCTTTACCCACCACCGGTGTCTTGTAACCCAACACAAGATAGGGCTGTCGCGCAGGCACCTTTACGGTGATCTGTTTGCTGCCGCGCTGGGTGGGTTCCAAACGCGGTTTGGGCTGGGTCACCCGCTCTGGCTTGAGGGGACCGAAATAGCGTTGTGCAAGATGGATCACCTTATCCGGTTCCACATCACCCACCACCACCAGGGTGGCGTTGTTGGGTGCATACCACTTGCGGTACCAGACCTGCAGGTCCTCCACTTGCAGAGCATCCAGATCCGCCATCCAGCCGATTACAGGGGTGCGATAGGGGGAACTCTCGTAAGCCCCCGCCAGGAAACGTTCATAGGTAAGTGACTGGGGCTTGTCTTCGGTGCGCATACGGCGCTCCTCTTTGACCACTTCGACCTCCTTTGCAAACTCTTCAGGCAGCAACAACAGATTGCGCATACGGTCTGCCTCGAGTTCAAACGAGACCTCAAGCCGGTCACTTGCCATGGTCTGAAAATAGGCGGTGTAATCTCTTCCAGTGAAGGCGTTTTCATCCCCGCCATTGGCAGCGATGATACGTGAAAACTCACCCGGCGGATGGTTATTCGTACCCTTGAACATCATGTGTTCGAGCACATGGGAGACACCGGTGATACCACCGAACTCATAACTCGACCCCACTTTGTACCAGACCTGAGAAACGGCGATCGGGGCCCGACGATCCTGTTTTACTATTACCTTCATACCGTTATCGAGCTGGTGCTCCACGACATCCGCTTGCACAAAACTGGAACAGAGTGCCGTCAACATCAGGCCTGTGATCAATCTTCCCATGGAGAACATCCTCACTAAGGTTTGCATTGTATGGTCGTTTTCTAACTCAACATCATCCGAAACAGACTCCATCCGGCCAAGAACTCGCAACAACGGGTTGCTTACCCTTTATATATGGTCCCTTGGCACTGTAGAATAGCGTCCTCGACGATCCCGGGGATTCTTTCAGAGACCACGGGGATTGTCCAAACAACAACTATGAACCTGTGATCATCACAGAGTTCCAACCTCAGAGCCGGTAAATCACTCTATGTTCGGATTTGGCAAGGGCAAGAAACAGGATCAGCAGGGTGCTGCATCCCTCCCTCCGGAAGAGGAGAAGCGCGGCCTCTTTTCTCGACTTCAAGAGCGCCTCTCGCGTACCCGCCACAATCTCACGGACGGACTGTCGAATCTACTCCTTGGGCGTAAGACCATCGATGATGAACTGCTGGAGGAGCTCGAAACCCTGCTTCTCACCGCTGATGTGGGAGTGGAGGCAACCAGCCGCATCATCAACGATTTGACACAGCGGGTCGATCGCAAGGAACTGAGCGATCCGCAGCTGTTGATGCAACTCTTGAAACAACACCTCAGAGAGATTCTGCTGGCATGCGACGAGCCTATCGGCGAACACAACGGCGGCAAGCCGCTGGTGATGCTGATGGTCGGTATCAACGGCGCGGGCAAGACCACCACTATAGGGAAGTTGGCGCGTAAGTTTCAGCTGGATGGGGAGTCGGTCATGCTCGCCGCGGGAGATACCTTCCGCGCCGCCGCTGTGGAGCAACTGCAAACCTGGGGTGAGAGAAACCAGATCCAGGTGATCGCCCAACACACCGGTGCTGATGCGGCTTCAGTCGTGTTCGATGCACTGCAGGCAGCCACATCACGCAGCATCGACGTCCTGATCGCCGACACGGCGGGGCGTCTGCACACCAAGGCCAATCTAATGGAGGAGTTGGCGAAGATCAGCCGGGTGATGAAGAAGATCGATCCCGACGCTCCCCATGAAGTACTATTGGTTGTGGATGCGGGTACCGGACAGAATGCGGTCAACCAAGCCGTGCAGTTTCACCAGACTGTCGGCTTGACCGGACTGGTGATCACCAAGCTGGACGGTACGGCAAAAGGCGGCGTCGTTTTCGCCATTGCCGACAAGGTCAAGGTGCCTATCCGCTTTATCGGTGTCGGCGAAGCCATTGAAGATCTGCGTGAATTCAACCCCGACGAGTTTGTAGACGCCCTGTTTGAAACCTAACCAGGAAAATACCAGCACCTTGATTCACTTCGACAATGTCAGTAAACGCTATCCTGGTGGCCATACCGGCCTGAGTAACGTCAGTCTGCGTATCGAGGCGGAAGAGATGGTATTTCTGACCGGACACTCCGGTGCCGGCAAGAGTACCCTGTTGAAACTGATCGGCCTGCTGGAACGTCCCAGCAATGGGCAACTGCATGTCAACGATCGCAATCTCACTCGCTTGAAGAGTCGTCAGATCCCCTACCACCGCCGGGATGTGGGGATGATCTTCCAGGATCACAGACTGCTGCACGATCGCACGGTTTTCGACAATGTGGCACTGCCACTGGTGGTTGCCGGGGTCGGTCACAAAGAGATCGGCCGCCGGGTGCGTGCCTCCCTCGACAAGGTTGGCCTGCTGCACAAGGAGAGGAACGCGCCGATTACACTCTCCGGGGGGGAACAACAGCGGGTGGGCATAGCCCGGGCAGTGGTCAGCAAACCGCCCCTGGTGCTTGCGGATGAGCCCACCGGCAATCTCGATCCGGAGCTTTCCGAGGAGATTATGCGGCTGTTCCAACAGTTTAATCAGGTCGGGGTAACCCTGCTCATCGCCTCCCACGACATCGACCTGATCAAGCGCATGCAGAAGCGCGTCCTCTCCCTGAGCAAGGGACAGCTGGTTGGCGACACCCAGGCGGAGTCTGGCAATGACGCTTAAAAAGCGGCTACTGAATGCACCAAAGATCTGGCTGCAGCGTCATGCGCAGGTGGCCCTGGCCAGCCTCGGTAGACTGGTCAATAACCATCTAGCATCATTGATGACCTGTTCTGTGATCGGCATCGCCCTCGCTATGCCGGTTGGGCTGCATGTGATGCTCGGGAACCTGCAACAGGTAAGCGGTGCTTGGGACAGCGGTGCCAGCATTTCGGTCTTCCTTAAGCAGAAGGTCTCGGATAGGCAGGCTGCATCGCTGGCCGCCAAGCTGCGCAAGCATCAACGCATCGAAGGGGTGAATCTAATCACCCGGGAGGCAGCCCTACAGGAGTTCCAACAACTCAGCGGTTATGCCGATGCCCTGGAGGCACTCGACAACAATCCCTTGCCGGCGGTACTGATTGTTCAACCTAAGGCCGACTACACCACTGCGGAGACGGCCCAACTGCTGTTACAGGAGTTAAAACTGTTGCCTGATGCGGAGATCGTACAACTCGATCTGCAGTGGGTGCGACGACTACAGGCGATCACCATCATCGCCCAGAGGGCAGTGGTAGTCCTGGCCGCACTACTCGGCATGGCGGTATTACTGATTGTCGGCAACACCATTCGTCTCGAGATCCAGAACCGGCACGCGGAGATCGTGATCACCAAGCTGATAGGCGCCACCAACGCCTTCATTCGCAGACCCTTCCTCTATACCGGCTTCTGGTATGGGCTGTTCGGGGGCCTCATTGCCTGGCTGCT
>NATW01000006.1 GCA_003094555.1 gamma proteobacterium symbiont of Ctena orbiculata | reverse complement strand
GTTTGAGGATATTCCCATTGCAGCCCTGGCAGGGACAATCGAAGGCATTCGTGATCAGGGAGAAAATTTCAACGACAACATGTACCGCTTAGTGGGTCCCTGGATGGTGGGTACCCGAGTGGTTGTGCCTAATGAAACCGTGCAACCGGGTATGCTCGAGATAGGTGGTCATCGTCTGCAACTGATCGAGATGCAGGGTCATTCCCATGCCGACCTGGTGATTCTGGACCAGACGACAGGGGTCCTGTTTGCAGCAGATGTTGTCTTCCATGGGCGTACGCCCACCACTCCCCATGCGGATGTGGCCCATTGGTTGAAGGCATTGGATAAGTTTTCCCATCTTGACTTCAAACTACTTGTGCCGGGACATGGTGGTGTGGTTGCTGACACCCGAGCCGTTGTTCAGACACATGACTATCTGCAATGGTTGATGACCAGCCTGATTCTTGCCGCCGAGCAGGGAATGACCATGGCCGAAGTGCTGCGACTGGATGCGCCTCCTTCGATTGCCCGACTTGCGGTATTTCCAGAAGAGTATCAACGCTCTGTGGTGCACCTGTTTCCGGAGATAGAAGCGAAGGTGTTGAGTCGGGGCAGGGTTGTTCAAGAGTGACCCGGTATGCGAGTGCGATCCATTGTACTGACAATGATCTGCACCATTCCATTGTTGTTGCCCTGTATTGTATCTGCCGCCGATGGCCCGCTCTTTTCACCCCAGGGTTACCGTATTGCCCGCTATCGTGCGCCACTCCCTGTTCATCCGCCAGCGGGACAACGTCTGGAAACAGATCAACTAGTGGCTCTCATCCAGCAAGAGAATCCACTGCTACTGGATGTTCAGGCGGTCACCGTTCGGCCGGAGACGGAGGAGTTCGGTATCGCCTGGCTGCCCAGTAAGCAGAGATGGCATATACCAGGCAGCACCTGGCTACCGAATGTGGGATATGGCCAACTCGATTCACGCATGCGTGCCTATCTGAAAAGCAATCTGGAGCGCCTCACCCGAGGTGATAGGGATCGTGCCCTGGTTCTCTACTGCGTGGTCGATTGCTGGATGTCCTGGAATGCGGTCAAGCGCGTGGCTGCAATGGGTTATCGCAACCTCTACTGGTATGCGGAAGGTAGCGACGGCTGGCAGGAGGCCGGGTTGGAACTGGTTCCCGGTGTTCCGGTTCCTCTGCTATCAAAATAACCCACCTGGTCTTTATGTCAAAGTGATCCGGTTATGTGAAATAGGATTATGCAACTATCTCACTCACTGATGTCGGTACCATGCCATGCCACATACAGTCGATCAGTTCGTCGTATAAATTCGGCAGTGGTTCGTCGATGACCCGGTCCAGTCGCAGGTGAATCAAACGGATGGCACCGCCGAAGATGGCGGAAGCGATGACCCAGGGATGACCCGGGCGGATCTCCCCCGAATCTATCCCCTTCTGCACGATGTCTCGCATCGTCTTGAACGGAGTGGAGCTACAGATCGGGGGTTCGTCGGGTAAAAATTCCTGGTGTTTGGCATGCAGCACGTAGGCGACGATATTACGTTTGGTCTCGGTGTATTCAAACAGCAGGTAGATGATGCGGTTGCAACTTTCCCGAAAACTCAGGTCCTCGGCGATGACATCCTCCACCAAATTCTCCATCTCCTTGATCAGGTGGTAGTAGAGGGCCTTGGCGACACCCTCCTTACCGCCAAAATGGTTGTAGATCGAGCCGATGCTCACATTGGCCTGTTTCTGGATGTCATGTACCGAGACATTGTGAAAGCCACGTTCGACGAAGAGGTCCAGGGCGGTACTCAGAATGCGACTATCGACAGGGGCATTAGCCGGGGTCATTTTTTTCAGATAAGGCATTATGGTTCCTGGGGCCTGTCCAAAGGCCCTTGTTTATTAGTCGGCAATTATAAACATCATAGTAAAAAATTTGACAAGAATGAATATTCGTTCTAATTTCTTTTTAGCCGCTTACCTCATTACCAGCTGTAGCGCAGCGGGACTAAGGAGGGTCAAGGCGGTTTCAATCCGATGGATCATCGGTGAATCAGCGTATTGAGTAGTATATCCGGACCGCGCGGAGGAGCGCGGGCCAGGAGAGGCCAACTGCAGGAGGAGGGCTGAGGTAACGCTAAATTGCAGTAAAAAAATTAATACCACAGGAGGTTGAAAACCATGAGGCTATTTAAAAATATGCCCGCCAAATCGATTGCCGTGGCATCTGCCTTGGCTCTCGGCACCACCCTTTTCGGTGCCGTCTTACCCACCCACGCAGATGAGACCTGCCAATCTCCCTACATGGCCAAGATTGTCGGTCAGGAGGATTTCGTCTATGTCTGGACCCTCGGCATAGAGGGATTGGGTGACGGTCAGGACAAGCTGGTGACCATTGATGTCAATCCTAAGTCATCCAACTATGGCAAGGTCGTCGAGACTCTTTCGGTAGGTGGACGGAATGAGGCCCACCACTCCGGATTTACCGATGACCGCCACTACCTATGGGCCGGCGGTCTCGATACCAACAAGCTATTCATCTTCGATGTCCACAGTGATCCCGCCAAGCCAAAGCTACACAAGGTAGTGACCGATTTCGTGGAGAAAAGCGGCGGCGTTGTCGGTCCCCATACCACCTATGCCTTGCCGGGACGCATCATGATCACCGGGCTCTCAAACAACAAGGATCACGGCGGCCGCACCGCCCTGGTGGAGTACACCAACGAGGGTGAGTATGTAGCAACCCACTGGATGCCCACTGATCAGAATCTGCGTGGCGCGGAGAAGACCGGCAAATATGCAGACGGTTACAACTACGATGTGCGCGTCCTGCCGCGGCGCAACATCATGCTCACCTCCTCATTCACCGGCTGGTCCAACTACATGATGGATTTTGGCAAGATGCTGCAGGACAAGGAGGCGATGAAGCGTTTCGGCAACACCGTGGTGTTGTGGGATCTGCACAGCAAGAAGCCGAAGAAGGTGTTCGACGTCCCCGGTGCCCCGCTGGAGATCCGCTGCGCCTGGCAACCCAACCATAATTGGTGCGTGACCACCACCGCGCTGACTTCCAAGATCTGGCTGATCTATGAAGACGATCAGGGTGAATGGCAGTCCAAGGCAGTGGCCGATATCGGTGATCCTTCCAAGGTGCCGCTACCGGTGGATATCTCCATCAGCTCAGACGACAGCAGGCTATGGGTCAATACCTTCATGGATGGCAAGACCCGTCTGTTCGATATGCGCGATCCCCATGCGCCGAAGCAGGTCTATGAGAAGGTGATCGGCCGCCAGGTCAACATGGCCTCCTCCAGTTGGGACAGCACCCGTATCTACTACACCTCTTCGCTATTGGCCAACTGGGACAAGAAGGGTGAGGACAATGAGCAGTACTTCAAGGCCTATCATTGGGACGGCGGGAAGCTGGTGGAGAAGTTCGCCATCGACTTCAATAAAGAGAGGCTGGGAAGGGCACACCAGATGCGCTTCGGCGCCTATTCCCTTTACGGGGCAGTCAGACCAGAGGATAGGGATGTCTCTGTGGCAAGCCTGGAATCCATTCGTAAGTAATACAGGCAATCCGGGTGTCTGATTGATATCCGGAACCAGGCAATCCCGGTGAGCAGTTGCCCGCCGGGATCGCCGCTGCCTGGGAGTGTCAATGTACAGAGTCCTTTTATCTTCTATTTGCCTTGTTATCGTCCTGATTACATCGGTTTCAGCCGATCCGGTGAGCCAGGTATCCGATTCGGCACCCGGTTATGGCGAGTTGGGTTACACCTTGCCGGCGATCGGCAGTTACTCTCTGCCACCGCTGGGTGAGGCGGCGAACGGTGTGGTGCTGAATAGCCAGGGGAAACAGCAGGGTCTGTATGATCTCTTCGCGGACAGCTATGTCCTGATGGCGTTTATCTACAGTACCTGCAACGATGTCAATGGTTGTCCGTTATCTTCTCATGTCTTCTATAAGATCAAGTCGGCGATGAAGCGGGATGCAGATTTGGCCAGCCGGTTGAAGTTGATCAGTCTGAGCTTCGATCCTGAAGTCGATACCCCGGCGGTGATGAATCTCTACAGTAACAACTTTCGCTATGCGGGCAGTGCCGGGGAGTGGCAATTCATCACCACCGCTTCACATCAGCAACTGCAACCCATACTGCAATCCTACAATCAGGTGATTCAACGGGAGGTGGACAGCAGCGGCAAGGCCAGTGTGGGATACAGTCATGTGCTACGGGTCTTTCTCATCGATCCTGATAAGAGGATACGCAATATCTACAGTGTTGATTTTCTCCATCACGATCTGATCATCAACGATGTAAAGACATTACTGCTGCAGGAAACGGAACAGGGGCAGATGTTAAAGGCTGCTGCCAATTTCCCCGGGCCTTCACGACTCTCGAAACCCGGGGACTATAAGCAGGGATACGAACAGGAGGATTATGTCACCCG
>NATW01000005.1 GCA_003094555.1 gamma proteobacterium symbiont of Ctena orbiculata | reverse complement strand
TATTTTACCAAGCTTCAAAAACATCCGATCAAATATGTGTAGATGAATCAACGCGAATATTGCAAGAATAGGACTGGCAATAAGCGTTATACCCAAGCGACGCAGGGTGTCTTTGTAGTTGAATAATGCGATCACCCGTTTTCCCTTGCGCGCCCCCAACAGGGCAGTCGTCAGGTATGCCACAACCATTCCACCGACCAGCATAAGGATCTTGGAACGGGTCAAGCTCTCAGACACCGAACCAAACAGGCTTTCAAGCGGTTTACACTCAAGACAGACGAGCAGCCAGTAAAGCACACTCAAAACAAAACCAATGATTGCAACCCATGAGATGACATTTAATACCGGATGTAACTGCCAGACCTTGAGAAACAATTTGGATGATACGCTCAAGTGCTTCATCAGCTTCTCATACATCGGATGCTTGTTCTGAATCATGCCCTGCTCCACTTTGAGGAAGTCCCAGTCACTGGGCGGGCTGTTATCCTGAGAAATCCCTGTTAGGCAATGCGCCTCATGTCCCATTGCCCTGTACCCGCTGGTCATCAATGCATAGGCCTCGATATCCGAAAAAGAGTCAAGATCGGTACGCATACCAGCCAGCAGGTTCTGTATATCCTTGCGTATTCCATGTTCAGTCACCGGCGTTTCTCTCTGCAGCGGTTTATCCGCCAGCTTTTCGCAAGTCTCCCAATCCATGTTAACGCCATCCAGTCCCTGCTTGAGATGGATGTAGGCGAAACTGCGAAGCAATGAAGCGCGCTTTCGTGCCTTTATATCATCGTATTGCGCATTTCGAACCCTGTGCATAAGGGTACTGTTGGTTCGCAACAGGGGCCCCAGTATGCCGCCACTTGGATCATCTTCGGTATTCAGCTGACCACTCGCGTCACTGACGATGAGTACATTGCAGTCCTGTTCGAGAAGCCCGGCTATGCCCTGATTGTCATAGACGCCGCCATCCACCAAACGAATCACCGTATCCGGGTAGAGCCCATCCATGGTGATCGGTTCAAACAAACCCGGCACACAGGAAGAAGCGCCCACTGCTTCGCCCAATCTGACCTGTCGGTATTTCGGTGGTGCATCACTACTGTAATGTAGGCGACGGTAACGGGTATTCTTGTCAACTTCCTGACTTACCTGAACTGGCGACTCACCCATCCAGGTGACAGTGAACTGCCAGTTATGTCCCGAGTTCAAGGTTGTTGCGTTAAGAATCAGTTCGGGTATTTTGCTCTCACGCATCCAGTTATGTTTTTTGGGTACAAATGTACCCGGACTGTTTTCCGGGGGATCCACGCGATAGTCATTGATATGGAGGTCTCGATTTTCCTCTATTTCCTCCTCCTTGGCATAGAAATACTTTTCATATAACTCCCCCAACCTGGTTGTACGCGAGTAGGTGGGAGACCAAATCATTTTAAAGTTGGGAAAGGGATTTGCCAGGATACGTATACGTGGATTTTTTTGTACTCCAGCCAGAAAGTCAGCGGCAATCTTCTTTACCAGTATGATGTAGTCATCCCGTGACAACCGATCATGGGGAGTATTTCCCTCATTTCTATCGAAGAGTCGCCTCAACTCCAGGTAGTAGTGCGCCCCGATAATCGATCCCCCCGACACGCAGGAGATGACCTCGACATGACGCAGCAGATCGAGCTCCGCCAACTTCGCCAACACACCGATGTGGTACAGTGAAGCCCGGAAACCGCCACCCGATAGCGCGAGACCTATCTTACCCTGAAAGATGGAGCGCAGACCTGTAGCATTGTTCCCAAGGAAGTCGATCAAGGCCTTCCAGCCGTCTGTCCGCTCCAATTCCGGGCCGTGAGGAGTGGCACCTGTCTTTATCTGAACCAGATGCACCAGCTGTTTGGCGGTTGTAAAATATTCCCACTCAGAGATCTCAGGCACTGTTCGCGCCTTGGCCAGCCAATATTTAGTCTCTGTGTACCCCTCGAGCCCCAGCGATGCCTCCGCCAATGTCACCAACGGCCAGTAATCATACTTTCCAAACCGCTCTTTTGTCTTGAATTCAGCTGACAGCGCATCGATGATGTCGTGCCTGATCTTGTCCGCCAACTCTCTGTTAACTGTTGCAATTGGCGAGGTTATACCAATCTCGTTAGCCTGCTCCTGCTCAAGGGTGGCAAGCAGCTCCAGTGCAAAGGCCGCGTTGATTGCCGGATAGTAACCGTTGTTTACACTCTCTGCCTCGTCCTCAGTGAGTTCATCGCCACTTTTTTCCTTCTTTAGGGCTGCCTGCCAGGCCATGTAACCCGCTCGATAGTAGTTGGCAGACATGGAGAGATGTTTCCTGGCACCTTCCACTTCCCACATGCGTTTGTAGATAGCCCCGGCCAGCCCAAGCACCTCGGTATCTAGAGTGTCTGACAGATCGAATGCTCCCTTCAATATATCAATTGCCTCGTTAAGCGCCGTTTCCCGATTGAGGTGAAGATCCTTATAGGTTGCCAGCGCCCTTTTTCTTGCCACCTGCTGCTTCTGCTTGTGATCGCCAAGTCCGTTCTCCACCATACGGTCAAGCAAGCGTCTCGCAAGACCAAATTCGCTATCCTTGATAAGTTTACCGGCAAGATCAAAACAATAGCCGTAAGGCCTGTCTTCACCTTTAAGAATGGCAGTTACATCTTTTATTCGTGATTCTCTTTCATCCTCACGCTTCTCTTGCTGTTCTTCCATTATTATCTCCTGATGATGCCTGCCATGCTTCACAATTCAGATTGTTGACTTTTGACTCAGCAAATCGTGCATTTAAGCAGCCTGACTTTGATTTCAACCTCTCTCTTGCACCTTTAACAGATAGAAAACGCAGTTATGAAACACGGCAAATCTTTTGATTTAATGCAATCCAGGATATATTTCCCGCCACTGTTGATAAAGTGCCCTTGCAGAAACAGCTATAGCCTAGACCACAAGTTGGCAGCGTTATCAGTTGGCAAGGAAATCGGCGATGTACTCTGACATCTCTTGCGCGCGCAAATATCAGTATTAATAGAATAGACATAATTCTGAAAACCGGAAGGCATCTGATCGTTGCCAGTTCCAGACTCATAACATGATCAAACAAATCCGTCTCTGGGGTAAGCTACCCGTATATGTTGAATATCAATGATTTTGCACTGAAATAAAACTGTTACATGAAAGGGCCACGTGCACCTTTTTGCAATTGCATACTAATTGCGTACAGCTTAATAAACCAAGCTCTTTCTATCACTTCCATCTGCAGGATATCCTGCTATTCTGATAGTGGGTCGTAAAATATTCAAAGCAATACCCAAGTCAGATGAAATGATATTCTTCCTCAACGGATACCATCTGATCAGCATCTGCACTCAACCCTTTCTGGTGACGTTTGATGGAACAATTAAAACAAGGGGGATAGATCATGTCTTCTAGAGCGCAATCGCTTACTGCCGTTTGCTTATTGGCTATCATCATTAGTGGCTGCAGTTCGATGACGCTGCCAGGGTTTCTCAAAAGCGAACTCATATTCGACAAGCGCTGTGCAGAACAACAGTTTACCGACAAGGATGGTAATCAACACACGGTGACCGATAATGAAGGTGAGGTATCAACCGGCTATATCAAGGCGTTGCTCAGCGGCCATGCGAAGATCGACTCTTTCCTCGATTGTGCACTCGCCAAAGCCCCCGAACACGAAACCAGGCTCTATCGTGGTCATGTGCTGCTCTCCCTGCTCGCAAGCTATGGCGCCTACAACCTCGCCGTGGGCCAATATGAAGAGAGCATAGGTGACGCCATCACCCTTCTCACCCATATCAGGGAGGCCGAAAGATCCCTGCGCGTCGCCAGCAGCGAGGTCAAGCCTGACGACTCCACCCTACCCTATCAAGGCAGCCCCATACGCTTAAAACGCATTTCGAACCTGCTTGAAGTGGCGCTTTACGCGGAACGTCCAACACTGAGGCGAGCCAGAAAAGATGTCAGGAGCCTGCTCGGTGGCATCGCATCCGGCGCAGCACCCTCAGTAGTGCAATCCGGTGTAGAAGGCGCCATGAAGGGAATAAGCAAATCGATCCATCTCCGGTTGTATGGCAAGGCCTATCTGGAAGACGCTCGAGAAGATCTGAACAGGTTTGAGGATGGGTCTGTATTACCTGAAGAGGAGGATTGGCAGAACAGGTCGGAGATGATCCAGGATGCCTGTAACCGGATTCTGGTGTTTGCCCAGCTGGATAGATTCGACTGCATAGCTGATCCCGGCTGATATTCACTTAATGGCGTCTAAAGAGGTTCTCGGGATACATCAACTCAATAATTTGTAATCTTCATCGCTACTGACCATGCCCTATGCAAGATCATC
>NATW01000004.1 GCA_003094555.1 gamma proteobacterium symbiont of Ctena orbiculata | reverse complement strand
GCCACGGTCGATCTATCTGGCCCTGCATAGACCGGACAGCCGGTTCGTCTTCTCAGCAGGAGCGCCTCGTCACCCACCTCGCTGGCCTGGGTGTCGGGATCCACTTCACGGGGCCATTGCCGAGAATTTCCGCCGTAACCCCGGGTAACGATCCCCGGTTTGAAACCGAGTTGTTGCATTTTTTCGGCAAGCCAGATCACCAGTGGCGTCTTGCCGGTCCCCCCGACGCTGATATTTCCGACCACGATAACGGGCACATCGAGGTCAACCACACGCAACAGCCCGATGCGAAACAGCAGACGACGAACTGCGCTGACGAGACAGAAGATGGCTGAAAGGGGCAGCAGCAACAGGGTCAAAGCGCTCCACCCGTTCCATGATGCTTCGATTGCGTTCAAGCCCCGGTGGCCCTCACTCTGCTATGGGGCGATGGGCGGAAAAGGTCATCTTGGTCAGACCCAGCTGGCTCGCCGCGTCCATCGCCGTCATCACCGATTGATGAGGGGATCTGGCATCGGCATTGATGATGACCGGCAGATTGCGCCGTTCCCCGACAGCTTTTCTGATCGCCTGCTTCAGGGTTTCGATTTCCGTATTCACCACTTCGCGCTGGTTGACGAAAAAGGTACCGGAAATATTGATGGTTATATCGAGTTCCTCTTTCTGGCGCTCCACCTCTTCACCAGTCGCCTCGGGGAGTTCGATCATAATCTGGCTTTCGCGTTCGAATGTGGTGGAGACCATGAAGAAAATGAGAAGCAAAAAGACCACATCTATGAGTGGGGTGATATCGACTTCGGGTGACTTGCGCGGAGAGGGACGCAGGTTCATCTCAGCTCCCTCTCACCGTGAATCACCTCGACCAGCTTCAGCGCCTGTTCCTCCATGCCGATCACCAACCTGTCGATGAGGCCGCTGAAATAGCGGTGAAACATCAGGCTAGGTATCGCCACGGAGAGGCCTGCGGCTGTGGTAATCAAGGCCTCGGAGATACCCCCCGCCAACACCCCGGGATCTCCCACGCCGGCAGTCACTATGACGCTGAAGACCTTGATCATCCCTATCACGGTGCCCAGCAGGCCGAGCAAGGGCGATATTGAGGCAATGGTACCGAGGGTATTGAGATAGCGTTCCAGTTCATGCACAACCTGCCTCCCGACCTCCTCTATCGCCTCTTTCATCACCTCTTTGTTATGATCCCGGTTGATCAGTCCTGCCGCCAGGATCCTCCCCAATGGAGAACTGTCTTTCAGCTTGTCGAGATCGGCCAGATTGAGCTTGTTGTCCCTGTGCAGCTGCAGAATCTGCCGCATCAGATAATCAGGCATGACCCGTTTTCGCTGGAGCGACCAAAACCTCTCGATAACGATCCCCAGGGCAACAATGGAGCAGGCGATAATGGGCAGCATTAGCCATCCGCCGGACTTTACCAGTTCTAACACCTTATCTCTGTCCTATAGTCTTTAGTATTTAGATAATATCCGATTTCTTTATGATACTTGATGAATAGCGCAATCTAAAATTGACGGCGACAATCTTCCAATCCTGTCGTGCAAATCCCGCAAACAAGCTTCGCAATCACCCTATCAGTCACTCCAGTAGCGGCTGTTGCGTTGACGATAGAGACGGGGGATCAGCCTGGTCTGATCCATGCCGATCCGAAACTCTATCGCCCCGGTCTCTGCGGTATTCAGTATAACCGCACCTTGCTTCCGCCAACGTCGAACAACCTCATCTTTTGGAAAGCCGTAACTGTTTCTATAGCCGCTTGAAATCAGTACCCAGTCAGGATCAACGGCATTTACAAACGACTCGCTGGAGGAACTCGCCGATCCGTGGTGCGGCGCCACCACGATTTCTGACTCCAGTTCCTCTGCATGTCGAGCCAGCAACGACCTTTCACCCTGGATCTCGATATCACCCGGCAACAGAATGCGTCTCTCTCCTACCGCCATCTGCACGACGCAGGAGCGATCATTCGGCCGTGCGAAGCGTTCACCCGGGTTCGGATGCAACAAAGTGAAGCTAACACCGTCCCAGTGCCAGGATTCACCCGCTACGCAGCCCCGCGCCTGGGCGATGCGTTCAGCTTCACCCGCCAGGATATCAGCGATCGGGAACGTCTGTTTCAACGCACTGTAGCCACCGGCATGATCCATGTCGCCATTACTGAGCAGCAAGCGGTCGATGCTTTTATGCCCCCGCGCCCGAAGATAGGGAATTAGCACCGACTCTGCCGAATTGAAACCCGACATAAAGGCCGGACCCGTGTCATAGACCATGAGATGATGCTCGGTTTCAATGACACAGGCCAGACCCTGTCCGACGTCCAACAGTGTAAACCATAGCTCACCATGAGAAGGACGTGGCGGTTGCGCAAGAAACAGAGGTGCGACCAGGCAGAGCGCCAATCCGCGTCCCGGCATTCCTCCTGGAAGCATCCACAAAAGAACGCCAAGAAGAGCCACTATCCAGATCCAAACAGCCGCATCGGGCAGCACGATAGCGGCGTAAGGAAGCGTGGAAAACCAAACCAGCAGCTGATAGGTATGGCTGGCCATCCACCCCAACAGACCGAACCACCATCCCGCCAACAGGGATATCGGCAGCAGCGGCAAACCCATCAGCACCAGGGGCACGAGAACCAGGGTAAACCATGGCACCATGATCAGATTCACCACCAGCGCAATCAGTGAACCCTGGCCGAAAAAAAGAAACAGAAGCGGCAGTAAGCCAAGGGTGACGAACCACTGCACACGCAGCATCTGCCGCCACCCTGTCCAGGGAGCGAGGCGCCCACCAACGCTCCAGACAATCACCGCCACCGCACCGAAGGAGAGCCAAAATCCGGCTGACAGGGTCGCCATGGGGTCAAGCAGAACCACCAGGAACAGCGCCAGGACCAGGCTTCTACCCGGGGCAATCCGGCGCCCGAGCAAGACACTGCCGAGGGTTGTCATCAGCATCAGCAGCGCACGTTGCGTGGGTAGGGAGAATCCAGCCAATGCAGCATAGAGGAAGGCCCCGGCAAGCGCTGCGACCGACCCCGCCTTGAGTGCCGGAACGCTAAGGGTCAAGCGCTCGCTACGGCGCCAGAGCCATTGGCTGAGCAACAGCATCCATCCTGCAACAATGCCGATATGGAGTCCTGATATGGCAACCAGGTGGTTGGTCCCGGTGAGGCTGAAGACTCGCCACTCTTTCGAGCCAAAGCCTCGTTTGTCGCCTATCGCCAAGGCACTGAGGAGAGATGCCGCGCTCTGTTGCTCCACCTCACGCTCGATCAACTGGGCGATTCTTTGGCGCAACCGATCCATCCACGCACTGCCCGGCTGTTGATCCATGATCCTGTGGCCATGCCACTTCCTGACATAACCCTTTGCCGCTATTCCCTGGCTGTAGAGCCAACGTTCGAAATCCGCTCCCGCGGGATTTTGCGCACCCCTTGGCCGCTTCAATCTGACCTTTAAACGCCATCTGTCACCGACACGAATAGTCTCGCCGGGTCGATACCAGCTTAACTGCAGCCTGGACAAGGCAACTGCATTGCCCTGGTTGTCGTGCAGCTGATCCACATCCGCTTGAAAACGCACCAGCTGGCCCCGCACGCTTGGCAGTGACGCAATGACCGCCTCCAGCACCAGATCTTCACCTTCCAGTTCGGCGGGCAGGCGGTCTTGCAGCTGGTCGGTGGCGAAGAGGAGACTCCAACCCGCTCCGGCGACCAGTGCCAACAATGTACGCCCCAGGGGATAACGCCAAAACAGGGCCAGGGGTGCTAGAACGGCGAACCACCAGCTCGATGGAAAGGAATGCAGCTGATGGAAAAGCGTTGCGCCGACCACAAAGCTGATCAGAATTAAATTCACGACACTCCCTGTCGATAATCCCTAATGTGTAACCGAAACTTCCACTCAGCTAGGTTGTACTAAGCTTAAACATGCTTCACTATTGCATCTCGATTCAGACCTGCCGCCCTGAAATCAACGGATGCTAATGCGGATATTTTCCCTGAATTATGCCAAAAAGATTGATCAAAAGCCTGTTACCCCACCATGAAGAGGTGAGAACTCACAAGCATTTGAAGCTTTTTGGCTCACTGATGCATGACCCCAACCTCTGGCATCTCAACAGGCACTCAGTCTCAGGCGCCTTCGCCATCGGCCTCTTCATGGCCTTTATACCGCTCCCTCTACAGATGGTGTTCGCCGCCGCGGCAGCAATCTTCTTTCGCGTCAACCTCCCCCTCTCCGTGGCCCTTGTCTGGATCACCAACCCGATCACCATTCCACCGATGTTCTACTTTGCCTACGTGGTTGGAACCTGGGTTACCGGTGAGAATGCC
>NATW01000003.1 GCA_003094555.1 gamma proteobacterium symbiont of Ctena orbiculata | reverse complement strand
ACACAACTGTTAAAGACGGATCTCATTATGCTTTAAGTTTAATCCCTGTGAATAGTGACATATCAGTATTCTCAGCGGATTTTATTATAGCCAGCAACGTAACCCCGGTTGTCCACCAGATCCAACAAGCTACTATGCAGTCTGTCATTGTCGGCATTATTGGCTTTTTGGTTTCCGAACTGCTATTGGCACTATTTCTTTGGCAGCCTATGAAACGGCTGATAATGATCTCTCACAGCCTGCCATTACTGGCAAAGAATGCATTCCATGAAGTAAGACACAAACTATCCACAAATCATTTTGATTGGTACCGGGATGAAATTGACGTAGCCAGTGAATCTGCCATTCACCTGACATACACCCTGGAAAGACTTCATACCGAAATCAAAACTAACACAGATAACCTGGTCAAGCGTGGTGAAGAGTTAGCCATCGAACGTGATTTTCTCAATACCATAATGGACAGCGCACAGGCAATCATCCTTACCCAGGATTGCAACGGTGCCATACTCACCATCAATACCGAAGGTGGAGAGTTTATTGGTATTAGAAATTACGAGCGAGGCACCCGTCATTTCTGTGATCTTTTTATGAACGTTGAAGATATTAAAGAGATGAAGCATGTGATGTTACGCCTGCGTGATGGCATGATCAACTCATATCAACACGACGCCAACTCCCTGTCTGCGGACGGGCAAAAGAAAACCATCTCCTGGGTCCACTCTCCACTGGCGGGCATACATGACTCTGATGAACCTGTTGTGCTCTCAGTGGGCCTCGACATCACCGACCGGGAAGTCGCCGAGCAGCGTCTTGCCTGGATGGCCAACCATGATCCACTAACAGAACTCTACAATCGCCGCAATTTCCAAGTCGAATTTGATAAAATATTAACCCTTTCAGAGCGCTATCACCACCAAACGGCATTACTCTTTTTCGATCTCGACCAATTTAAATACATAAATGATACAAGTAGCCACCAGGCCGGTGATGCCCTATTGCAAATCGTTGCCAAGAAACTGCGGGAAGTCACCAGTTCCACCGACTTGCTCGCGCGCTTGGGTGGAGATGAATTTGCCATTGTAATCCCGGAAACGGATATTTCGGACGCAACGACATTCGCTGACAAGCTGGCATCCGAACTCAAACAGATCACAATACCTTTGAAAGGTCATAGCCATCGTATATCGGCAAGTATCGGTATTGTTATCTATCCTGATCACGGCACCAATTCCGAGCAATTGCTGTCAAACGCCGACCTGGCAATGTACCAGGCAAAAGAGTCCGGTAGAGATCAATGGCATATTTTCTCCAGCCAGGAACTTGCTCGTGAAGAGATGGATGCCCGAGTGACCTGGAAAGACAAGATCGAACAAGCCTTGGCGGATAATAACTTTGTACTATTCTTCCAACCCATCATGGAGATAACCACTGGCACTATCTCGCATTATGAAGTATTGATCAGGATGATCGAACGCGACGGCACTCTGGCCCTGCCGGGTGAATTTATACCCGTCGCTGAACGCACGGGATTGATACACAAGATCAACCACTTTGTATTGCGTACAGCGATTCATCGCCTTTCCAGCTTGAACAAGGATAATCATGACCTTACACTTTCGATCAATCTCTCAGGGCGTGTAATCGATGACCCGGACCTGCTCTCGCAACTTAAGCACCTCCTCAACACAAGCGGCATCAATCCGGAACGATTGGTGTTCGAACTGACAGAGACCGCAGCCCTGGCGGACGTCAATGCAGCGATCGACCTGATGACCGAACTTAAGTCCCTGGGCTGCCAGTTTGCCCTGGATGACTTTGGCGTCGGTTTCTCATCCTTTTACTATCTCAGGGAGCTCCCACTGGATATCGTCAAGATTGACGGCTCTTTCATAAAGAATCTGACCACTAACACCAAAGACCGGGTCTTCGTCAAGGCCCTGACTGAAATGGCAACCGCACTGGGTAAAACCACCGTCGCTGAATTCGTTGAGGATGAAGCCACGCTCAATCTGCTCCCAACGCTGGGAGTTGCCTATGCACAGGGATACTACGTCGGCAGGCCATCCCCGGATATTCCGATCGCCAGCACACTACCCTCATCCGTCATAATCTAGTAACGTTGGTAATTCCCTTATCGAGAACTTAATCTAGAGGTTGATTGATCAACGTGGCCAGAAAACAGATTGCCATCATTGAAGATGAA
This sequence comes from gamma proteobacterium symbiont of Ctena orbiculata, assembly GCA_003094555.1. Lineage (GTDB taxonomy): Bacteria > Pseudomonadota > Gammaproteobacteria > Chromatiales > Chromatiaceae > Thiodiazotropha. Next base: position 523 of record NATW01000003.1, on the reverse strand, counting down.
AGGGTGATTCGGGACAACTATATCGACTACCTGAACCGGCAGGGTTATTCGGCAACTGGCTATGCCACACGGCAGCAAGCGCTTACAGCCTTCAACAAACGCCTGCCTGACTTGGTAATTCTCGATATCGGCCTGGTCGATGATATTGATGGCGGCTTCGAGCTATGCCGTGAACTACGTAATCGTTCCAACACCCTGCCAATCATATTTCTGACCGCCAGGGACAGTGACTTTGACAGCGTCTCGGGCTTGCGACTAGGTGCCGATGACTATCTCACAAAAGAGATCAGCCTGCCCCACCTGATAGCACGAATAGGTGCACTGTTTCGCCGTGTCGATGCCATGCAGCAGGACCAACCGAATGAATCGCAACTGATTAGGGGGGATCTTCAGCTTGACCTTGACCGGCTCACGACCTACTGGAAACAGAGCCCGGTCAACCTCACTGTCACTGAGTTCTGGATGCTGTATGCCCTGGTCCGTCACCCAGGTCATGTTAGAAGCCGGGACCAACTAATGGAGG
>NATW01000002.1 GCA_003094555.1 gamma proteobacterium symbiont of Ctena orbiculata | reverse complement strand
GGCCAGGATCAACCATCAAGTCTGAATTTCCATGACTTCTATTCGTCCACCCTTCAGCTGTTTGGCTGCTTCGGGATCATCGGTTTCCGAGCTGGTGATAAAGAGATATTCGCCGGCATTACCACCGATCATGCAGGCATAGGGCGCACCCATGGGTTTGATCCTGCGCACTATCTCTCCACCCTCGCGTACTTGTAGCAGCAGCGATTGATTGGGTGCGGCAACCCAGAGCAGACCCTCCCTATCCAGACAGATGCCATCGGGATAGGCATCACCCAAATCGGCCCAGATGCGTCGCTTGGAGAGGCTGCCATCCGCTGCCACATCGAAGGCGCTGATTCGCGAGGCAAAGGTCTCGGCGACGAGTAGTGTGGAAGCGTCCGCGGTGAGGGCGCAGCCGTTGGGGAAGATCAGCTCCCTGGCCACAACCGAAGCGTCGTTCTCACCACGCACCAGGATCAGCTCGGCGGGGCTCTGGTCGGCGCCGTCGTGGAGATCGTAGCCGAAGTTGCCCACATAGCTGCGGCCCTCGTCATCGGTCAGCATGTCGTTGCAGTGGAAAGAGGCGAGATCCGAGAGGTCGGCATAAAGCCGGAGTCCGCCCTCTTCGAGTACCAGCAGTTGCCGTTTGGTCATGGATACAACCAGCAGGCGGCCGTCCGGCAGCCAACCAAGCCCACCCGGCAGGTCATCCAGGGTGGCGATGGTTTCAGATTCCCCTTCCGGTGAGACCCGCACGATGCGTTGGGCGTGCTGATCGGTAAACCAGAGCCAGCCGTCCCGCCAGCGGGGCGCCTCGGGAAACATCAGGCCGTCCAGCAGCAGCCGGGTGGCGGGCAGGGAGAGTTGGTCGATGATGCTATCGACGATCTTGTCCGGGGGTTGGTGTATGTCGATTACCAGGGTATCGGCGGGCCTCTCCAGGTCATCGAACTGACTGCGCAACATCTCCGGTTTCATAAAGTGGCCGATGCGCTGTTTCAGCCGCTCCAGGATCAGTTCGTAGGAACCGCAGAGATAGACCAGTCGAACCTGTTCGGGGTCCACCCGCAGTTGCTCCCGGTAGCGCTCTTTCAAGGCCGAGCTGGCGAGGACCGTATCGTCCCCCGACTCGATGGTTTGGGTTATCACCCTCTCCAGCTCATCAAGCCAGGGCTGGCGATCCTTGTCTTCGAGGGGGACACCGGCCGACATCTTCTCCCGATTCTCGGCAGGGTGGTAGTCGTCGCCTTCAATGAAACGCCAACCCAGGCGTTGCGCCAGGTCGTTTCCGATGGTTGTCTTGCCGGAGCCTGAGACTCCCATGAGGATAATGATCACTGTTCTCTCTCGTCCTCAATTCTTGTTTGTTTTCAATACGTCATACTAAGAGCTTTTTCGGAAACGATGAGTACTATTTTAACCCCCGGCGCCTGACGGTTGTCTTTCTCCGACGCCCCAACAGCACGTCCGTGTGCTGACGGGGCTTACGCGGCATCCCTGCCGCTACTACGAAAGACAACCGTCAGGCGCCTACCAACGTTCATATGATTTCTGAATGGTCACTAGTTGGTTTCCGGGTGAATAGGATTAAGTGAATCATGTGCAATCCAGCATAGACGAGCAACATACAAAAAACGAATAGCTATAGCCTTCTCGCAAACTCACTCAATAGACCCATAAGATTTTCTATGATCTTGTTTTCATCGAGCCTGCTGTTTAGGGTAACGCACAACGGCTGCAGTCGAGAATCGCTAAGCAGTTCATCATCAGGAGGCTTCTTGAATGGAGTACGGACCCCGCGAGATCATCAATCCCTTTCGTCCCATACCCTTGGACGTACCCGAGGGGATGAAACCGAATGAGTTTTTCAACAGTACGGAAAACCTCAACGACCTGGTGCACAACAACGGCCTGCTGATGAATCCGGAGCATCTGCTCCTCTATCGCAAGGCCCTGGGTCACAGCAACGAGTTCGATACCTCCATTATCTACAACACCTCCCAGGTGATCCTCGATCCCCTGGGACGACCAGTACGAAGGACCCAGGTGCCGGAAAATGTTCGACATGTCTGGAATCGCATGAACCAGATCATCATCGACTATATGGTGAAGCGCTATCCCGACCCCGCCACCCACCTGATCCTCGCGGGTGAAGCCAGCCTGGATGCCACCTGGCCATTGACCTCCCCGGGGGTACCGAGTATCCGTATGCTGCATAACCATTTTATGGTCTTCCCCATGCAGCAGTTGAGAGAGGCCGAGCTGGCCGATCTGGATAATCCCAACCTCACCGATGGGGGACAGCACAGCCTGTTCCAGTCCTACATGCGGGATGTCTATCGGGAGTTCTTCGATCGTGCCCTGGAACTCAAGGTCTTGAAGCCGATCAGCTCGGAGGAGTCGAATATCAAGTTGACCGGCTATCC
>NATW01000001.1 GCA_003094555.1 gamma proteobacterium symbiont of Ctena orbiculata | reverse complement strand
TGGTGGTTGATTGTCAAGGATGAGAGTGTGGATATCTGCCTGGAGGATCCGGGTCAGGAGGTCGATGTCTATTTCACCTCCAATCTGCGCACCATGATCGACTGCTGGATGGGCGATGAAAAATACCAATCTGCAATCGCGGATGGCCGGCTCAACCTGGTTGGACCATCAGCCCTGACGCGCAATGTTAAGAGCTGGCTTGCAGACAGCATCTTTGCCGGTATTCGTCCGGCCCATGAAATCTGAGTCTTAAGATAAGACAATCAACCATCCTCTTGATCTGTGCAGAGATGGTTCTGCTTAAGCCAAGGACACTACAGCGGCCACGAAGCGGCTGCTACCAGGGATCGCTGATACTATCCGTTATTCAATGGCTGTGTATAAACGAGAAGAGAGAGCTGATTTAATGCAATACCACTATGAACTGATCGAGACAGACCCGGTATATCGGGGTTTCCTGAAGATCAATCGTTACCGCCTGCAACACGATCTCTATCTGGGGGGCAAAAGCGAGCAACTGATACGCGAGCGGCTTGAGCAACTGCGGGCAGTATCGGTTTTGCTCTACGATCCTCAACTCGACCAGGTGGTGCTCGTCGAGCAGTTCAGAATCGGTGCCGTGGGAAAGGAGTCTGTTCCCTGGGTGCTGGAGACAGTGGGTGGCTTCACTCCGGATGGGGAGGGTGATGAGTCGGTGGCCAGGCGCGAGGCGATGGAGGAGGCCAACTGTGAAATAGGCCGTATCGAGCACATCTGTGAATTCATGGTCAGCCCCGGCATATCGGTGGATCGCATTTCACTCTATTGCGCCGAGGTCGATGCCTCCAATGCGGAGGGGGTGCATGGACTCGATCACGAGGGGGAGGATATCCGGGTGGTGGTGATGGATGCCGAGGCGGCAATCGCGGAGCTCTATACAGGGCGTGCCAACTCCACCAGCATCATCATTGCCTTGCAGTGGTTGGCGATCAATCGGGATGAGATAAGGCAAAGGTGGAAGACGTAAAATATAAATTGTATTTCTAATCAGCACCAATAATTACACCCTGCTTGAGGGCGTCGTCACATGCTGGGACTGTTTCGCACCAACTTAGTTCATGTTGAGCATTAACAGTACCGGGTGCGTCAGTTTTTAGTGCGATCAGACTGCTTGCAATACCATCATGGATATAGTGAATTGTTTTCTCAACGCTTGATGAGATGCAAATATTTCTTAAGTTATTTCTCTTTACAACAGTGGGTTACGAAAAACCTGAAATGTATCTGAGTTATAAATCAGAACGCTTGGCATAGGGTTTGCGGAACTGTCACTAAGTTCGATCGCGGCCTAATGGCGGGCAGAAGCGATCACCAACAGTCGGTGACAGTCCGGTTATCGGAATAGGGGTGATCGGGATTTCGATATCTCAGGGCTGGCGGATCTGAATCAACAGCAGTATGACTCGCTGGCACCCATACAGTGGCCTGTACCTTTGCCTGGTGAAAAGGGCACATCACATCTTTTTGGTGACGGTCGTTTCTTTACAGCTACGGGTAAAGGCCGGTTCATTCCTGTTATACCAACTGCCCCCAGTGAGGCGCTGAGTAGTGCTTATCCGATAGTTCTCAATACCGGTCGGGTCAGGGATCAGTGGCATACCATGACCCGTACCGGCAGATCGGCACGACTCTTTGGACATGATCATGAACCCTTCGCTGAAATCCATCCTGACGACGGGCAGGCCGGTGATATTGCCGAGGGTGAGCTGGTCATGGTGAGCAGTCGATTGTCGCAGGTGGTGGTAAGGGCGCGCTTGACTGAGCGTCAATCAAAGGGAGAGCTTTTTCTACCCATGCACTGGAATGATCAGTTCGCCAGTAATGCCTGTGTCGACCGCCTGGTCAATCCTGCACTCGATCCTGTCTCCGGTCAGCCGGAGTTCAAACACACACCGGTATCCATCAAACCCTATCGACCGGCATGGCACGGATTTCTGTTGACCAGAGAAAAGGTCATGCTTGAACATGCAACCTATTGGGCCAAGGCAAAAAGACAAGGGCTCTGGCACTATGAACTTGCCGGTGAAGAGACAGACGAGAACTGGTCAGCGGTTGCCAGGGATCTGCTGTTGTCGGCAAAGAATCTGACCCAGTGGGCAGAGATGATGGATAGTGCAGGCGGATACTATCGTGGTGTCAGTGTTGTCAATGGCCGGTTACAAAGCTGTCTCTTTATCGGTCCTGACCATCTGTTGCCAAAACGGGATTGGTTGGTGCAGCTTTTCAGTCGGCCGCAACTGACACGTGAGGAGCGTCTGCGTCTCCTGGCGGGTGTGCCTGGCAAGGCCCAGGAGGATGCGGG